>NZ_JBAVFI010000035.1:0-1672 GCF_049588175.1 Mesobacillus sp. | reverse complement strand
TGTAAATGGTAAAGGAGAGTAATAATGAAAGAATTGCTAGGGATTTTTATTGTGGTACAAGCAATACTTACTGGTCTTATCCTTTATGGTCTGAATTCCATTTCAGATTCGATAATAATGGCAGCAGCACATCAAAAGCGTCCTCTCAATACACTCGCTTGGGGCGGTGGTTTAGAGACCGGCACTTACATTGTACTGGGGGCAATAGTAATAGCAGGGGCTAATTTTAGCAAAAGATAATAAGGGCGAATGACGTAGCCCAATACATAAACAAGGAGCTGAGGAGATGGTCGATTTTTCGAAAGAACTGAAAAGACTAATGGAAAAGCATCCAGTCCTTACAGCAGTGGGGTTAACATTATGGATTTGGTATGCAGCCTACCGGCTGGGAGGTAACGTTGGGGAGTTTATTGCCAATATAAAGAACTAACCCCTCGAGTGCTTTGATCAATGAAGGATGAAGGATTAACGCCAGCGAACCAACTGCCAAACAGGCAGTTTTCTTAATTAGCAAACGGGTCAGTTATGATTAATAGAAGCGATATTTTCAGGAGGTTAAAATGGGAGTTATAATAGCAATATTATCTGTTTTATTGTCCGCGGGAGTCCTCTATTATTTGGGTAAGTCTGGTTTTGAATGGGGGAATAAAATTGATGAGGATGAAAAATGATTTAAGTGATATTTGTTGAAGCATGGGGACGTATCTTATGCTTCCTTTCATTAATAGAAGTTTTCATTGGATCCTATAATATTAGGACGTTGAACTTTACTCTAAAAGAAGCAAAGGGTACGTCCCTCTGCTTCTAGTCGGCACAGCAGGAGGAAAAATGGTTTATTTGAAAAAGGTAATTGAGCAATTTTTGTTATGGATCATCTGCGTATTTTTGTTTATAGCGATTTTATTTTTGCCGAATACGACGAAGTATGAGGTGGGGAAGGGCGGGCAATTTGAATCGGCCGCCTATGTTTATGATGTTGACAAGCACATTGGGAATATTAAGGGTTTCTTTGCGTATTTAAAAGAAAACCAGGGGTTTGGGGAAATCATCCCGGGCCAGTCTTACTCGGAAAAAATAGTGCCCAAGGCTTGGAAGAGTTTGCTGCTGATTGTGCCAGCCTTGATTTTGGCTTTTATTTTTGGTGTATTGAAGGGCATCTTTGATTTCCAGATGCAGAAGCGAAAGCTGAACTTTTTGGGGAACGGGACGACGTGGCTGTTCATCTCGATGCCGGATCTCTTTTTCATCATCATCACTCAAATTGGCTTGATGTATCTGTATGAAAAAGGGTTATTTTTTCATGTCGCCTTGTTCGGCAGCGATAATCTCGAAACCTATGTTGTTTGTATTCTATTTTTAATGATATATCCTGTTTTTTACCTTGCGAATATCACCAATGTAAGTCTCCGTGAGCAGGAGGGGAACGACTACATCCGAACCGCTAGATCGAAAGGGACTTCTGGAACAAAAATATTGTTCCTTCATATCTTGAAAAATTCATTGCCCAAAATCCTTGCGCATGCGAATACCATCACACTCTATGTTTTATCAAATCTATTTATCGTCGAAAAACTGACCGATTTCAAAGGAGCTGCCAGTGGGCTGTTCCAGGCAGTCTTTAGCGGGACAGGCTTTAACATCGGGCTTGATATCGGGGTGGACGGAGTATCCG
>NZ_JBAVFI010000034.1:0-12403 GCF_049588175.1 Mesobacillus sp. | reverse complement strand
GCGATGAACGGGTGACAGGGCTCCGGTTCGCGGATGGCTCCGAAGTGGCAGCCGATCTTGTTGTCATGGCCGTGGGCATCCGCCCAAATGTGCAGCTTGCCAAGGACAGCGGAATTTACGTGAATCGCGGGATTGTTGTCAATGATTATATGGAAACAGACTTCCACAATATTTATGCTGTTGGAGAATGCGCAGAACATAGAGAAATCGTCTATGGCCTTGTTGCGCCATTATACGAACAGGGAAAGGTACTGGCGGCGAATCTTGCTGGAGTGGAAACCGCTCCATATGAAGGTACCATTTGCGGCACCCAGCTGAAGGTTTCAGGCTGCGACCTATTCTCCGCAGGAGAAATTGGCGATGATCCGGGAACAAAATCAATCAAGGTCCATAACGAATTTGACGGGGTCTACAAGAAAATTGTTATTCGCGACAACCGAATTGCCGGCATCGTCCTGTACGGGGATACGAAGGACAGCAATCGACTGTTTAGGATGCTGACCAAAAAAGAAGACGTCAGCGGCATGACGAGCGTGTCCATCCTTGAAGCGAGAGGCTGCTGCGGCGACGGGGATGCCAGCGATGTGGCGGCGATGGCAGACGATGAACTGGTGTGTGGCTGCAATGGTGTCTCAAAAGGAACAATCGTTGAAGCGATACGCACAAACGAACTTACAACAGTCGATGAAGTCGGAGCCTGCACGAACGCCGGACGTTCATGCGGACGCTGTAAATCCTTGATCTCTGATATTCTTGCCCATACGATTGGCGACCAATATGATACTTCAGCTAAAAAAGCAGCCATTTGCGGCTGTACAACGATGAGCAGGGACGAAGTAGTGGCGGAAATAAAGGCGAAAGGGCTGACAAATGTCAGAGAAGTCATGAATGTCCTTGGTTGGAAGCAGGAAGAAGGCTGCTCCAAATGCCGCCCGGCGATCAACTACTACCTCGGAATGGTCCATTTCGATGGCTATAAGGATGAGCGCGACTCAAGGCTGGTCAATGAAAAGATGCACGCCAACATTCAGAAGGATGGTACCTATTCAGTGGTGCCAAGGATGTATGGAGGAGTTACAACTGCAGCAGACCTGAAAAAAATCGCAGAGGTTGCGGAAAAATACGATGTTCCGCTCGTCAAATTGACTGGCGGGCAGCGGATCGGACTTTTTGGAGTGAAAAAAGAAGACCTGCCGGCGATGTGGGAAGAACTTGGAATGCCTTCAGGCTATGCATACGGAAAAACACTCCGTACCGTCAAAACCTGTGTCGGAGCAAAGTTCTGCCGCTATGGCACCCAGGATTCAATGGGACTCGGCATCGAACTAGAGAAAAAATTCGAACGACTTGATACGCCGCACAAAGTGAAAATGGGCGTGTCCGCATGCCCGCGGAATTGCGCGGAATCAGGCATCAAGGATATCGGCTTTGTAGGAGTCGACGGCGGCTGGGAAATCTATGTCGGCGGCAATGGCGGTACTGACCTGAGGGCAGCGGACCTGCTGATGACCGTCAAAACGGGGGAAGAAGCAATCGAGATCACTGGTGCTTACCTCCAATATTATCGTGAGAGTGCGGCCTACCTTGAAAGGACAGCTCCATGGCTGGAACGGATGGGACTTGAACACATCAAAGCGGTCCTGGAAGACGCCAAAACAAGGAATGAGCTGAGTGCAAGGCTGGATAAGACGCTCGAAAGATACATTGAGCCATGGCAAGAAGCAATCGAGAAAGCGGAAATCAAAGATAAATACTACCAGACAAGAAAAGTGACAGTTGAATAGGAGGCGAAAGAAGATGGAGAAAACCATGGTGAAGATCAAGGTTGCGGATTATCACTCCCTGCCTGAACGGGCAGGACAGACAGTCGCTGTCAATGAGGAGGAAATCATTCTGTTCCGTTTGACGAACGGTGAGGTGAAGGCCGTCGAAAATCACAGCCCTCACCGAAAAGGCGGGACGCTCACCGCAGCGCTTGTCAGCGGTCCGTACATCTACTGTCCCGTTTACGACCTTAAAATCTCTCTTGAAGACGGGAAAGTTCAAGCTCCTGACAAAGGCAAAGTCAAAACTTATCAAATTGAAGTCAGTGATGGGGACGTTTATTTAATCATTTAACGGTGAGGGAGCTCCCTCTCCGTTTGAAAGGATGTCAGCACAATGAAAAAAGGAAAAGCATTTTTAGTCGGAGCAGGGCCTGGAGATGTTCAATTGATCACTGTAAAAGGAATGGAGGCCATCAGGAAAGCGGAAGTGATTTTATACGACCGCCTTGCCAATCCTAAGCTGCTTGAATTTGCTCAGGAAGAATGCGAGCTGATCTATTGCGGCAAGCTTCCTGACCGTCATGTCCTTCGCCAGGAAATGATCAATGACCTCCTCGTCACCAAAGTGCTTGAAGGGAAAACCATTGTCCGGCTAAAAGGCGGCGATCCGGGAGTATTCGGACGGGTCGGCGAAGAAGCCGAAGCGCTTGCTGAACAAGGCCTTTCCTATGAAATTGTGCCTGGCATCACTTCAGGAATTGCAGCTTCTCTGTATGCCGGTATACCGGTTACCCACCGGGAGTTCGGGGAGTCTTTTGCGGTTGTCACAGCTCATGACAAATCGGCGGATGGCCAGCCTAAGCTTGATTGGCAGGGGCTTGCTTCAGGTGTTGACACCATCGCCTTTTACATGGGGATATCCAACCTGCCATTCATCTGCAGCAATTTGGTCATGCACGGCAAACCAGCGGAAACACCGGTCATTCTTATCCAATGGGGAACATTTTCCAGACAGAAGACCCTTGAAGGGACCCTGGCTGATATCGCGGAAAAAGCGAGAGTAGAAAATTTCACAAACCCTGCGATCACCCTTGTCGGCGACATCGTTTCTCTTCGCAGCAAATTGAACTGGTTCGAGAAGAAACCGCTGTTCGGCAAACAGATTTTGCTTGCAAGGACAGGTACTTCCGCGAGCAGGCTTGCGATGGAGCTGACGGAACAGGGGGCGGATGTAATTGAATTTCCGAAATGGAAGAAAATCAGGGTGCTTGCTGATATGCAGGTGATTCGTTCGGTTTCGGAATATGAGCAGATCCTGTTCACTTCACCTGATAGTGTCGACGACTTTTTTGGCACTCTATTCAACGAGGGAGTCGACATCCGGAAGGTCAAGGCTAACCTGTTCGGAAGTTCGGTAAAATCAATCCGTGCCCTGAATGGAAAAGGCCTGTTCGCTGAATTGGAGGAAAGCATGCCACGAAGCGGCAAGCTGTTGATTGTCGGCGATAGTGAATGCTCAGTTTTTTACGAGGATGCTGAAAAGTTCCTCACTTCGAAAATGGTTGTCGACGAACAGTACACCGCAATTTTTAACCGGATGATGGAAGAAGCGTCAATCAATACAGTGATCCTTCCGAGCAGCAGGGCAGCGAAGAAACTTGTTGCGGAAGGTTTGCTAAAAGAACGGGTCCCGCAGCAACTGCTGAACACAGCTGAAGTTGTCTGCATGGGTGAACGGACAGCAAGGATAGCTGATTCATTGGGTATCCATGTGGATACTGTCGTCAAAGCACCTGCGAATGAAGCAGTGATTGAGCACCTGGCGAAAAAAGAACAGGAATTGCTGGCATAATCAGCGTACGGCAGAAAGGATGGATAAGATGAAAGCAGCTGTATATATCGGCCATGGCAGCAGGTCTGATGAAGGGAACAAACAGTTTATTTCTTTTATAGAAGAGGTCATGGCAAAGACTCCCATGCAGGTGATAGCTTATGGATTCCTCGAAAATGCAAAACCTTCCGTGATGGAGGCTGTGGAAAGCTGCATTTGGAGAGGGGCCAGCGAAATTACTGTTATCCCCGTATTATTGCTTCCCGGGATCCATGTGAATGTTGATATACCAGAAATTCTTGAAACGGTAAAAGAAAAGCATCGGGACGTGGACATTCTATATGGAGAACCGATTGGCATCAACAGCATCATGGTGAAAATTATTGAGGATCGCTTGCGGGAGAAAGGATTTACTGGCAGCCTTGAGGAAGGTATCCTGCTTGTTGGCCACGGCAGCAGAGATCCGCTAGCAGCTGCGGAGTTTGAACAACTGCCGGTGAAGCTGCAGGACAAAATGGCTTCAGTCATCCATACTGCCTATATAACAACTCCTCCATTTTATGCGGAAAAAGTTTCTGAGCTGATGAACAGTTCCCTCCGTACTATTTACTTGCTGCCTTATCTGCTGTTCACGGGAGGCTTTGCTGTTAAAATGAAGGAAAGAACGAAGGAATTCTCAAGGCTTTCCTCCCAACAGGAAGTAGTTGTTTGTGAACCAGTCGGCTTTGATGACAGGCTGCAAGCTTTACTGGTAAAAAAAGCGGAGGACGCAGTGAGCTTTTGAAAGGATGAAACAGAGTGTATGCGATCAACCTGGAGTTGAGGGGCCGAAAAGCGGTCGTAATAGGCGGTGGCAAGGTCGCCGAGCGCAAAGCAGCAGGTCTGCTTGAAGAAGGTGCCGATGTGACAGTGATAAGCCCGATGCTTACGGATGGCTTGATGAAGTTGGCCGAGGATGGGAGTTTGTCCTGGCTTAAAAAAACTTTTTCCCCAGAGGATCTTAAGGAAGCGTTCCTGATTTTCGCTGCGACAGACAGCAGGGAAGTGAATCTCGCAGTAAAAGACAAAGCAGCACCTGGCCAGCTTGTCAATATTGCGGACGATCCGGCATTATCAGACTTTCAAGTGCCTTCTTTGTTAAAAAGAGGTAAGCTGTCTATCGCTGTTTCGACGTCCGGAGCAAGCCCCATCCTTGCCAAAAAAATCCGCAGCCAGCTGGAAGAAACCTTTGATGAACGGTATGAAGCCTATATGGAGTTCCTCTTTTTCTGCAGGAAGGCCATTCTGGCTGAAGTTAATGATGAGACAAAGAAAAAACAGCTGCTTGCAGCCATCACAGAGGGAAGTTTCCTCAATGACAAGGAGCGTAAGGAAAAGTTTGCAAAGATGTTAAAAGAAGCCAGTAAGTGAGGAAGACTTGTATCTTCTTCACTTTTTTATTGTTTATTGATAGGTTACTAGGAGACATAACATTATCATTAATAAGTGAATACTGCCGCTTTAAAAGAATTATTCTCCTCTATTCTCTTTAAGCTTCATTTTGGTTCAAGAGGGAGCTGTATCATAAGGAAATGAGGAGCCTTTTTGCTCCAAAGATCAGTAAATGATTTCTATGGAAAATGTAAAAAAGAAGGGAATTTAAGCGTAAAGTCGAAATTACTACATGAATCCTAGAGTGGCAGTTAAAAAAAGGGGGTAAAAACCATTATGCTTCAGGATCAGCCACTAGAATATATGATTAATTTGACCGTGTTGAACCTTAAAATGGACTTTTAAATAGAGAAGGGAATGGATTAAATGAATCAATTTCTTCAGATGGGAGCAAATACAGTTTTAAGTTCTCCAAAAGGGAATGTTACTGTCAGTTACGAAATATCTAATTCAATAGATATCTCCTTAACAGCTTTCCTTTTAACTAATTCAGACAAGGTACAAGGAGATAGCGGGATTATATTCTATAATCAACCAAATAGCCCTTCTGGTGTAGCTACCCTGATTCCATCTGAGAAAGTAGGTAATAAAAAAGTACATAAAATTAATTTTGACATGAGTAAAGTCCCTGAAGGTATTACTAAAATAGCTATAACTCTTACAGAGGATAATAGCACGGGATTTTCAAATGTAAAGAATTTAAAGGCAGAGGTATGTACCGATAATACTATAATCCAGTTAACCCCAACTAGTTTCACAAATGAAAATGGAATCGTAGTATTAGAATTATATCTGCGGAATGACCAGATAAAGGCAAAATCAATCTGGCGCGGCTTTGATTCTGGGCTTGAAGGGTTATGTAAAAATTACGGTGTTGAGGTTGAATCTGATGAGCAGAGCAAGCCTTCTGAACCTAAAACTATTCAAAAACAAACTATAAAAGAACCTGATAAGACTCTAACCGTTCCTGATAATAAAAATAGACAAAATACGTTTTCAACGATAAGCCTGGAAAAAGTAAAGGGTAAGATAAGTCTCGACAAAGGTAAAAAGCCAGTTATCATTGAAAAAACACCTGAAATTACTGCTACGGTATCTTGGAAGACTGGGACAGATTATGATATATATGCTTTAGTATATACAAAAGATGGCAGGCAGGTAGATGTAGCCATGTTTGGGGCGGAAGGAACACCTCCCCTCAGGAGTTTTGGCAACGGAGCAGTGGAACATATGGGGGATGTTAGGAGAGATAGTCGATCAACTAAGACAGAAGTAATTAAATTAAGGTTAAATGATGATATTATCGCAGTTGTTCCTGTGGTTTATTCTGCACAGTCAAATGGAACAGGCTCATTCTACAGATATAAGGTGTCCATGAGTATTGATAATCATAGTGGAACTTCTGTTACCATAAATGCTAAGAATGCAAATAATAATGACAGAATCTATTCTTGTGTGCCAGGAATACTTCATAATACGCAAGATGGAGTTATTATTAGTCCATTGGAGCTCTATAGTAAACCTAACTCAGAGAATAGACCTATACTTAGAATGGGTTCTTCAAATATGGTAGAAGTTATAATGGATAAAGGACCAAAAAATGATTACAAGTAGTCTAATAAAAAAGCTAGACAGCAGATTTTTAATCGTTATAGGGCATGTCTAGCTTACCTTTTTATCCTGGAGTACGGGACCTAATTGATCGGTTTTACTAGTTGGATAAAAAAACTAATAGCACCCTCCAATTTGATCTAGGGGTGCTGTTTTGTCTTGCTCAATATTCCCCTTTAATCACAAAAAAACGAGCCCCGAATGGTTCCAGCCAGTTTAGACTTTCTCATAGCAAACTTACACTTTCCTTCTAACTCCTTAGGAACCTCCATCCCCTCAGGAACCTTAAAACCAACTGCCCGCTTTTTAGGATCATCAACCGTATACATGACGTTGACGCCAAGCCCATCCTCATAAGATTCTTTTTCTAGGCAGGAATATCAAGGTCAGGGAAATGCCATAAGCATGGGGACGTATCTTATGCTTCCATTAACTTAGTGGGAGCAAAGGGTACGTCCCTTTGCTTTAATATGTTTTTTCAGGAGTGAACTGACCAATGCCTTTTAGTTCATAGTCGAAAAATTGAAGGATGAGTTTATTTTCTGTTTCGATGCTGTAGTATTTATCGATATCGGCTTTTCCGCCTTGCAGGATATTAGCAAGGATTGGAGAGAAAAGCGGCAGGTCGGTCAGGCTTAAATGCTTTGCACCTTTAAAATGAACAGTGAAGGCGTCATTGAATTGTTCATTATCGAGTTTGTTCGCTACATAAGTGGAGTTGCTGTCGAGCTGATTCCAAACATCGTCCGAATAAATGTTAAGCAGCGGGGTCGAGAAGGCCTCGCTTTTTGCCACGTAATCATCAATTTCTTTTTTATAAACAAGATCACTAAAGAACGGGGCATCAATATTTACTACTGCACGGATATCATCACGCTCTCTGCCCAGCCAGACACTGGCCGCGCCGCCCATTGAATGTCCGAATACACCAATTTTGTCGGTATCGATATGCTGATAAACAAAGTCATTGTCCGTTTTCGTTTTCGCAAGGATCGTATCAATGACAAAGTTCATATCGTCTGTCCGCTGCTTCATCCATTTTTGAATAAGTCCATAAGTTTCTTCCTTACTGTACACGCCTTCCTTATTGGCATTGCTTACTTCAAGATTATAATCTGAGTTGATCATGGTCTTCGTTCCATCTTCTGAAGAAGTGTAAAAGGAGTGATATGGATGATCGATTGAAGCAACTACATAACCGTGGCTGGCTAGCTCATTATACGTAGAGGCATTGCTTGTTTTTATACCTGAAGCTCCATGTGAAAACACCAATAGTGGGTATGATCCATCCGCATTTTCAGGATACCAGAATTCCACATTTACGAATCTGTTGGCCCCCGTGTCGGTAAATTCCTCAATCCGTTTTTTGTCAACGTAAGTGTAGGTAGCGGTTGAGACAGCATAGTCCCCTGTCACTTTTGGTGCTTTATGCTGCGGGAAAACAATGGCCGGTGCTGCTGTGAACACCAAGGCGAAAAGTATGAAAGTCGATTTCCACACAACAGATGAAGTTTTGTAATGTGGAGTTTTTTTACGAATGAGAGAAACCGCGCTCTTTAAGGCTAGGATAAAAAGAAATGCGGCAAGCATTACCCAGCGGAAGCTCCACTCAATAATCTGGGAAAGGGTGAGAATGACAAAGACTGCTAAGATACCGATTCGAATCCAACTCTTTAATTTTTTGTGGGTTTCTTTCGTAACGATACTGTAGACTGTAAAAGCTATTTCAAAAATCAAAGCAAGCAATAATAATAATGTTGCCATGGAAGTTACACCTTCGCTTTCGATTAATTTATTATGGACTCATCATAATAAACAGACAAAAGGAAGTATATAGAAATTCGGTAAGTTGTATCCATAGGCCAATAAGATGCAAAAAAGGCGGTAGGCTTACCAAGCCTGCCGCAAAATAACCCTGTGCAACACCACTGCCGCAGGATATTTATGACTAGTTATTTCCTTAATGCATTTAGCCTTTCGTTGATTTGTTGAGCTTCTCTTTGATCATTACGCCATGATAGCAGGCGGACGACTATGTAGATTACAGCAATTTGCAGGGCAAGAATGATTCCATCTGCTGCACTGTTCACAATCTCAAAAACACTGGCGAGGAAAATCAGTAATATCTCCAAAGCGAAAAAATGAATGGCGATTCTCAGGCGTATTTCCTTCTCGCTCATATCATTAGGAGAATACAAAATGAA
Organism: Mesobacillus sp.; assembly: GCF_049588175.1. GTDB lineage: Bacteria > Bacillota > Bacilli > Bacillales > Cytobacillaceae > Mesobacillus. The sequence continues at coordinate 3,560 of NZ_JBAVFI010000034.1, read as the reverse complement.
TCCGGTAACAGCACTTATGAATGAAAAGGCCATGAGAATGTAAATCGACTTCAAATCAAATGCCAGATTGGGGTCATACATTTGCCGCAAAAGAGTAATAATGATGATGATGGAAGCAAAGATGATTAAAAAATCCTTCATCATTTTTTGTGCGAATTGTGATAGCTTCATAATTTATCCCTCCATTTACATTCCAAGCATATTTTTAAGGGTAGGCACATACTGCCTTGATATGACAGCACGTTCCCCGTTATCAAGCACTGCTTCGAATCGGCCGCTTATGGTCGGATAAATAGAGGAAAGTTTACCGATGTTTAAAATAGTTGATTTGGATGCACGAAAACAGTTTGTTCCTATGCATAACTCCTCTAACTCATACAGCTTTTGTTTCACCTCAAATACACTGTCCTTGCAATAACTAAAAACCTTACCATCCACCGCCTCGAAATAATAGATATCACTAAGTCTGATGCGGTGAACTTTATCATTTTGATATCCAAGAATGATAAGAGGCTTAGTTTCCAGCCTGTTTACGATTTCATTTATTTCCTCATCCACCTCATGACACCTGATGAGGATTTCTTCCGCCAGTTCTTTATTTATTTCTTCAATATAAATTTTCATATCAACACCTGCTTGTGCACGGGGACGTATCCTGTGCTTCTTTTACAATCTTGCTTCCACTTAAGTAAATCTAAATACTTTTATTCGCCTTCTTGAATGAAAAAACCTCTTTCTTCACGGGGACGTATCTCCTGCTTCAGCTAGTTTGTTAAGGTTGATGGAAGCAAAGGAAAGTACGTCCCTTGCAATAGGAAGCAAAAGGAACGTCCCTGCGCTTCTGTTTAAAAAACGGAACATGTGGTTAAAATTGGTATTAAAATCGATGAAGCATAGGGACGAATCCAATGTTTCCGGTAATTTAGTTGGATTATGGGAAGCAAAAGAAGCGTCCCTCTGCTTCCGTGACAGCGCTTCTCACTTTTTTTATTTTCTAAAATAGTCTATAATTATCAGATAATAGTAGATATTTCAATATATCAATCATTATAATAGATATTGTATGGTTTTTATTTGTGACGGAAATGTTTTGTGCCTAAGTAGCACCCTTTGCTTTCGACAACACCTGAGCGGGAGTGCCTACTCCTTTTTTCAAATATAGGGGATGAGGAAGGTTATAATGAGCAGCATTCAGAAAAAAACAGACGTTATCTTAATTGGTGCCGGAGTCATGAGCGCGACTTTGGGATCATTATTAAAAGAATTAGCACCGGAATGGGAAATTAAAGTGTTTGAGAAACTCGCAAACGCAGGCGAAGAAAGCTCTAATGAATGGAACAATGCAGGTACGGGGCATGCGGCACTGTGCGAGCTTAACTACACAAACGAAAAACCAGACGGATCCATTGATATTAGCAAAGCAATAAATGTTAATGAACAGTTCCAGCTTTCAAGACAGTTTTGGTCTTATCTTGTAAAGAGTAATCTAATTCGTAATCCGCAAGACTTTATCATGCCAATCCCTCATATGAGTTTAGTTGAAGGGGAAAAAAATGTAACGTTTTTGAAAAATCGTTTTAAAGCGCTTTCAAATATTCCCCTGTTTCAAGGGATGGAATATTCCGAGGACCCTGAAAAACTGAAGGAATGGATTCCGCTTATCATGGAGGGCCGTACATCGAATGAACCGATTGCGGCAACGAAAATCGATTCTGGAACGGATGTTAACTTCGGCGCTTTATCACGCATGTTGTTTGACCATTTAAAAAGTAAAAATGTTGAGATAAACTATAAGCATAGTGTTAAGGATATTAAACGTACGAGCGACGGCTCATGGGAACTGAAAGTGCAAAATCTAGAAAGCGGTATAACCGAACATCATACAGCAAAGTTCGTCTTTATCGGCGGTGGAGGCGGGAGCTTGCCTTTACTGCAAAAGACCGGTATTCCTGAGTCTAAACATATTGGCGGATTCCCAGTCAGCGGTCTATTTATGGTATGTAAGAATCCGGAGGTCGTAGCGCAGCATCATGCAAAAGTATATGGTAAAGCGAAGGTAGGAGCTCCTCCAATGTCGGTACCGCATCTTGATACAAGATTTATCGACAACAAAAAAGCATTGCTGTTTGGACCATTTGCTGGCTTCACACCAAAGTTCTTAAAAACGGGTTCAAATTTGGATTTGATCGGGTCTGTAAAACCGAATAATGTCATCACTATGCTGGCGGCTGGCGTCAAAGAAATGGCGTTGACAAAATACCTGATTGAACAAGTTATGTTATCGCATGAAAAGCGAATGGAAGAATTACGCGAGTTTATTCCTAACGCCAAAAACGAGGATTGGGAAATTGTAGTAGCCGGACAACGTGTACAAGTTATCAAAGATACTGATGCTGGTAAAGGAACCCTTCAATTTGGTACGGAGGTTGTGAGTGCCGCTGATGGCTCGGTAGCCGCATTGCTTGGCGCTTCTCCAGGTGCATCTACTGCGGTTCACGTTATGCTTGAGGTATTAGAAAAATGCTTCCCTGAACAAATGTTTGAGTGGAAATCGAAAATTCAAGAAATGATTCCTTCTTATGGCGTGTCACTTGTGGACAACCCAGAGCTTTTCCAGGAAATCCATGCTTCAACTGCGGAGACGCTTGGACTTAATGGAAAAGAAATGGCGTATAGTTAATTCATTAGAACCTTTGATCCATCTTTGGATTGAAGGTTCTTTTTTCATTTTACCAGTTAGATTGGCAGGGATATTTAACTCCTGATACAAAAAGCACCCTATAAAATAGACCTTTTTTCAAAGTGCCTACTCTATAAGGTACAATACCCCTGTTTAATTAAGAGGTTGTCTTTTATCAAACTGTCCAGCAATTCTTTTAAAGCGTCCTACAAGCGGGATGACAATGATACCGGCGATTACGACCTGCATAACGTTGCCGGGCACGGATCCGAATGGCTGGATCCAGTTACCATAGAGAATTACTTCAGTAAAATAGTAGCCAACAATTTTAATAAGAAGTGCAACGGCAACTGCCAGTGTGTTTACAACCACTCTATTGCCTGGTACCTTCTCAGATATAAGGCCGGCTGTAAAGCCCATTGCGCCTACGATGACGAAAGTAAATGGCGCCCACAGTGCCCAACCTGAGAGGACATCGAACAAGCCCATTCCAAAGGCGCCTGCAATGGCTCCTGTTTTCCTGCCGTATACAAGGGCTGCGATAAAAAGAGGGACGTTACCTAAATGGATCAGGCCTCCGTTGCCCATTAATGGGAGCCTTAAGTTAATGAACATTGTGGCAGCAAGAGTCAATGCGATGAAAAGTGCATTGATGACTAATGTTTGTGTTTTAGTCGTTTGTGTCTTGGCGAATGTTTGATTCATATACAAACCTCTTTCTTTTTTTTTATATTACCATAATTATAGACTGATTAATGAACATTTTCGTTCAGCTTAGTACTTGTGCTTCGCTTTCATACTTCTTTTCTGACTGATCGACAACTGCAGCCCCAACCACATCTCCAATTACGTTTGAAGCCGTCCCTGCCATGCCAATAAT
>NZ_JBAVFI010000033.1:0-6605 GCF_049588175.1 Mesobacillus sp. | reverse complement strand
CTCCTGAAACCAGGAGATTTCCGCTGCCTTCAGGGTACTCCCTTAGCAGCTGTTTGATAAAAGTAGTCTTCCCGCTTCCTGTCTTACCGACAATTCCTAGCGTTTCGCCGCGGTTTAATTGCAGTTTTATATTATCGAGATTATTTACCTTTGATGAAGGATACTTAAAGGTCAGTTCTGACATCTGAATGTATTCAGGCTCGTTTCCTTCAACAGGCTTTACTGGATCGGCAACATCTTCTTTATATGCCAATGTTTCGTTCAGACGGTCCAGTGAAGCATTGCCGCGCTGCATGACGTTTATGAGCTCTCCAATTGCGAACATTGGCCAGATGAGCATTCCAAGATAAACGTTAAAGCTGACTAACTCTCCCAATGTCAGTTTCTGCTGGAATACTAAATAAGCACCATACCCTAAACCAATCAGATAACTTAAGCCAACAAGAATCTTGATCGTAGGTTCGAAAAGAGAATCTATTTTAGCTACCTCGATATTCTTGTAGTAAACATCCTCAGTCAGTTCATGGAACCGGCCTTCATCCGCCTTTTCCTGCACATAGGCACGAATGACTCGTACTCCTGAAACCGATTCAAGGACTCTGTCATTCAATTCTCCGAATGCATCCTGGGCAGCAGTAAATTTTGCATGAATCTTTTTTCCGTAGATGTTGATCAGCAATGCCATTATCGGCAGAGGGATAATCGAAACAAGCGTAAGTTCCCAGCTGATGAAAAAGCCCATCATGAATAGGATTGTCAGCATGAAAAAGGTTGAATCCACTATCGTCAGAATTCCAAAACCTGCTGTGACCGATATGGCCTTCAAATCATTTGTCGCCCTTGCCATTAAGTCACCGGTTCGATTTTTTTCAAAAAATGCAGGGGTCATCTTTATAAGATGCTTCATAAAGCGGCTCCTGAGTTTTCGTTCAATCAGGAATGCCCCGCCAAATAACTGGTACATCCATACATAGGTGATGAAATATGATACTACTGTAACAAGAAAAAGTCCGCCTAAATATTTCAAGATGACGGTTTGAGTTATCGTTCCGAGCTGAATTGAATCGATTGCCATTCCCACAATCTTTGGCGGAAGCACATCAAGTACTCCGGCAAAAATCAATAAGGAGATTGCAACACTGTAACGCTTCCAGTTTTCTTTAAAAAACCAGCTTAACTTCGATAAAACGGATAACATGACAACACTTCCTTTCTTTTGATTAATTTCCACTAACCGCTTTCCAGATTTTCACCTTTCACTAATTTTTTCACATTTACATAAACCATCTTTGTTTCCTCCTCTGGATCAAATTTTTGAAGGGGCTGGAGTTAAGTTAATCCTCTGCCTGTCTTTAAGCACTGGAGACAAAAAAAGACATACCGCGGCCTGCGATATGTCTTGAATCATCCGATAAAGACAGAAAAAGGCACACGTCACGTGAAATACGCAACCGGTGCCTTTGAATGAACAAAAGAAAAAACAGTTAAAAACTCAGTAACGGTTTAAGGACAGGTTACGTTTATTAAGTTTTTCGTATCTTGCAATTTTGACAATGTTCATAACAGTAACCCTCCTTTTTAGCTTAATTTTCCATTCCCTTTTGTAAGGGTATCACCATACAAGCAATCATGTCAATTCTAATTTTTCTAAATTTTAGCTCATCATTAAAGTTCATCGGAGCCTCTTCGGAAAATTCCCCGGGCAAAAATCAAATAAACGAGCAGTGGAACGGGGGCCTGGATCAATCCAAGAATTCCCCATAACCAATAATTATGGCCGTGTTTGCGGGCATTTGTAAAAAGAAAAATACTTTGAGACAGTAGGATGGCTGGAACAAAAATAAGCATTAAAATTGTTTCTGTTTGTGTCAAATCGCCATTCATCTTCCATCCACCTGCTTCTTGGCTCCTTTAAAGCTGTATATTACCGTCACTGCTGCTGCGGCAGCCTGAAGAATCAAAAACAGCTGTGGAATTTCCATTAAAGTAAAAATTACTCCGCTTAGAATTAACAAAGCGCTTAGGATAAACCAGCCTAGTTCTCTCCGGTACTTTTTCTGCAATTGCTCTTGCTGCCTGAGCACCATTTGTTCAAACCACTGATCTCCCGGATTATAGTTATCCAGAGCATCTATTTTTTCAAGTCCTTCGTTGAGCTGGCTGATGGTTTCGAAAAATTCTTTGTCCAATAGGTCATCGTTTGGCGAGATCTCGTTTCGATCTGTCATCTAACTTCAGCTCCTTTCTTACTGCTAAAAGCCCATGATGGACTCTTGACTTTGCAGTACCCGCAGCGATATTCATGATTTCTCCAATTTCATCGTAAGAATAACCATAATAATGTTTTAAAATCAGAGGGATTCTCATTTCATCCGTTAGCATTGCAAGAGCATCCAAAGCGTCTGTCCATTCCTCATTTCTGGATTCCATGTACCACTGCAGCTTACGAGTCGCAGCTTCCCCTTCATTCCATTCTCTCTCCCGCTTTTTTTTGCGATGCTGATCAATATACAGATTTGTCGCTATACTGATCAGCCATGATGAAAACTTTGATTTCCCATTGAATAAATGGATCTTTTCCACACATTTGGCCATCGTTCCCTGTGCAAACTCTTCAGCAAGGTCAGGATCCATGGTTATTTTCATCAGGTATTTTACCAGAATGGGGTAATGTTCTCGGAAAAGGATGGCAAAAGCACGGTGGTCTCCTTTTTTAGCAAAACTGATTAATTCTTTCTCATCCATCAAGCAAGCCTCGCTTTCCCCGCCGTCCCGAAAATTCTATCTCTAAAAGATTATCTGTTAATAAGACGTTCAATGATATGAATCGTTCAAAGATTTTCAAAGAAAATCTGTTTACATTTGGAGTTTTGCTTTTCATTATTCGTTCTTCCTTCTCGACCTCTTTTTGAGAGACTAAAAATTTTGTAAGAAAAGCACCTCACCTCAGCAAAAAGGAAAGCCCCGGCAGGACTTCCCTCCAAACTCTATAATGAAACTTCCTGTATGGCAGATTCTTTTACGGCTGTTTGATTTTCTTCTGTAAGCTTTGGCAAAACAATCATGTAAAATACGCCAACAATCGCTAGGCAGCCACCAACAATCCAATAAAGCACTTCAATCGAGAGGATGGCCGGGAAGCTGTAAGCAATAAAGGCCAGCGTCAAAGAATGCGACAGCATGTTGAGTGGGCTGATCAGCCCCTGGACTCTGCCCATCATCTTTGGATCAATGATGCTCGGAAGCCAGCCCCCAATTCCAATATTGATAAGCGGAAGCGCGAGAGCGGAAACAAACAGGAGAGCCAGGAATAGCACGATATTATTTGGAATGGAAGCAAATGCGGTAAAGCTTCCTGCCACAATCAATCCAATAGATATCAGATGATAAAGCTTCATTTTTTGCGCCAGCAGTGAGGCAATAAAGCTGCCGATCAGTACGCCAATTCCAAAAACGAAACCGATGACAATCGAATATTCTTCATAAGTATTTGGTGCAAGCTTATATTTAAGGATAAAAATCGGCATGACGGAGAATCCGCCATTGACAATTCCAAAGATGAAAAATCCGATAATCAAGGTAAACAGCAATTTGCTGCTTAGAACGTACTTGTAACCCTTTTGGAAATCTTTAAAAACCATCTTAATATTCAAATCACTTAGTTTATGCGCACCATTGGGCAGACGGGCGTCTTTTGGTACGTCTGTAGCATGGATTAACAGGGCGCTTACTATGAAAGACATGGCATCAACCAATATCGCTCCGTAGATTCCAATGGACCAATATGCGAGAATTCCAAGGCCATTCCCAAACAACATGAATAGGCTCATCACTAGCTGGTTCAAACCAGCAGCTGTCGTATAATCATCCTTTTGCAGAATTCCTTGCACCATCCCATGCTCAGCTGGAAAAAAGAATTTTTGTATTGCACTTCTCAAAAACAAGACCCCGAATACAAACGGCATCCACCCTATATAGATGGCCGCAATCAGCAACAAGGATAATCCGGCGCTGACCCAATCGCAGTACACTGCAATTTTTTGCCGGTCCATCCGATCTGCCAGGACACCTATCAAAAAGAAAACGGCAAGCATTGGCAAGGAATACATTAGCTCTGTTATCGTAGCGTATACTGGCTGGGTGCTAAAACGGTCAAGCAGGAAAAACATAAACGCGGTCAACCCGATCGTACTTCCCATTTGGGAAGTGAAATTTGCCAGGAATAATTTTGTAAAACTCCTGTTCCGGAAAATCTCCGCAAATTTTTTCATTTCGTATACCCCTTATTTTTCATTTGTTATCTCCATGATAGAGAGATTTAATGGAAAAAATAAGCATCTCTTGACCGTTTGTTTCTCCATCCTAAGACTGAGATCCTTTTGACCATAGACCCAGCAACTTAATCCTCAAACGTCCCTTTTACAACAGGACTGCCATTCTCCACCATCACTTTTCCCAGGGCAATGACTGACTGTATCGATAAATCTGTCTTATTAAGCAAGACAAGATCGGCATCCTTCCCTGCCTCAACTTTTCCTTTTTGATGAAGCTTCAAGATTGCTGCAGGGTTTTGCGTGATGACTCTTAGTGCTGTGCTAATCGCGATGCCCTCTTGTTGGATCGCATCTTTTACTTCTTGATATAGAGAAGAGACTTTTCCAATCTTAAGTCCAATCAAGTCGCCATCTTTATTAAAATCAGGCAAACTCGCCTGGCCATCAGATGTGAATGTGATTTGCGAAATATTAACACCCTGCTCAAGCATTTTTCTTAGACCAAGACTGCATTTCACTTCGCCTTCTTCTAAAAATTTAGGTATAGAGCTGGTCGTGAAATCTACATAGCCGCCTTTTTTGGCATATCCAATCCCTGTTTCAAATAAATGCGGATTCCGATTGATATGGGTTGGATGGAATTGGCGGATTGGGATATCGGTCTTGTCAACAACCTCTTCAATTACCTTCAGGTGGTCGTAGCTGTCACCAACATGTACATTGACTATTCCAGCCTTACCGGAAAGCATTCCGCCAATTCTTGCTGCAGACGCAATTTTGGCCATTTCTTCTGACGTCGGCTGGGAAGAGCGATGATCCGCAATTGCGATTTCTCCAACACCAATAATTTTATCAATCAGGATAAGATCATCTTCAATTTTGCCCGTCAGCGTCTTGACCGGCACCTGATAGGAACCCGTGTGGACATAACAGGTAATCCCTTCTTCTTCCAGAGCACGAGCTTTTGCAATCAGGCTTGGCATCGTCCTTGTAGTTCCGTCTGTGCCAATAACACCGACAAGTGTTGTGATGCCGGCAAGCGTGGCATCCGTCAATTGAAGTTCAGGTGTCCTCGTCCTATAGCTGCCTTCTCCGCCGCCGCCCATTATATGTACGTGGGAATCAATGAAGCCTGGAACTATATACATACCTGCAGCATCAATCACTTTTATATCCACGAACCTTTCAGGTACCGGGATTTCCTCTTCAATGTAGCCAATTTTATTGTTCACGATTAAAAGATCCTTTTTACCTAAGTAATCTGGAGCAAAGATTTCACCATTTTTAATAAGCGTCAGCATTCCTTCTACACCTCTTAACAATTAAAATCTGTGTTTATTACATCATAATATAGACGGGAAAAACTGCAAATTGATTCCTGACTGTTTGACTGCTATGTTGCCAACTTAGCCCAATCTGCTTAATAAAGGTTTTCATTTCTTAAGGACGGGGTAATATTCTATTAACCTAATAAAATAATCTAACGAATGATAAAGGAGTTAATATATATGAAAGAAATCATGTCTTCAAACGTTATGGTACAAAAAAGGTTCACAATGAAAAAGATGTTGGAAATTTATCAGGCAGCTAAAAAACTAAATGGCACTACTTATTTATACAGCCGCCAAAAAGCAGTGGAAGCTACATCTCTATCAAAGCTTGTTTCCTTCCTGTTGACGGTAGAACCAAACACAACTTTAAAAATTATTATGGAAGGCACAGATGTAGAACCGCAATTAGATCAATTGACGAAATTGCTGACAAACGAAGCTTCTCTATTGCGTGTCAACCGCAAACAGCTTCTAGAGTCGTCTGAATCATTCCAGATTTAATAACAAATTATATTTTAGAGATATAGAGGTGAAATTTCATGGTAAGAACAATTTTAATGGTAATCGGCGCTATCGTCGTGATTGGATTTTTAATGCGAATGCTATAATATCTAATTTTTAAAAACAGCTGCATTTATAGAAGCAGGTCAGACTGTAGACAAACTCGATGTAATGGGTTTGCCTGCAGTCTTTTTTTAACTCCTTTTAAATACACCAATAAGGTCTCTTGATTGCCTGGATGCCATAAAAATTAGAAAAACAGGGCACCAATACAATCTATTGATTACCTGTTATTACATAAATTTGAAAATAAGGTCACCTATAAGGCCTTTTAGTTATCGGGAATAACAAAAGTTGGAAAAATAGGGCACCAATATGGCCTCTGGGTTACCTGAAATTACAGAAGATTTGAAAAACAAGGCACCAATGAGGCCTCTTGGTTACTTAAAATTACAGAAATTAGGAAAAACAGGGCACCAATAAGCCCTCTTAGTTACCT
>NZ_JBAVFI010000032.1:0-6598 GCF_049588175.1 Mesobacillus sp. | reverse complement strand
CCTTTCACCAACGACGATTTCATAGCCTTTAATCGTCTTTCTCAAAATGATTGGCTGAAGGATACCATGTTCAATGATGGATAGTTTAAGTTCTTCGATTGCTTCCTTCTGGAAAACTTTTCGTGGTTGATAAGGATTCGGCCTGATTTCTTTGATGCTGATTTCCTGGACTTTTTCGTCTTTACCGGCTTCCTCTTTAAATAAAGCGTTCAATCCCTTACCTAAGCCTTTAGCCATTCGCAACCACTTCCTTTGCAAGATCTAAGTAAACCTCGGCCCCGCGGGACTTCGGATCATAAATGATAATTGGCTCTCCATGGCTAGGAGCTTCACTTAGACGGACATTCCGTGGAATAATGGTTTTATAAACCTTGTCTTGAAAGTATTTCTTTACTTCCTCGATTACTTGCAGGCCTAAATTCGTACGCGCATCAAGCATCGTCAGTAATACGCCTTCGATTTTCAAATCCTGATTCAAGTGCTTTTGAACTAAGCGGACTGTATTAAGAAGCTGGCTTAATCCTTCCAAAGCATAATACTCACATTGTACTGGTATAATGACTGCATCCGATGCAGTTAAGGCATTAAGCGTCAATAATCCCAGTGATGGCGGACAATCAATCAATATATAATCAAAATCACCTTTAACTTCTTCTAACGCACGCTTAAGGCGCACTTCCCTCGATATGGTCGGTACAAGCTCTATTTCTGCACCTGCAAGCTGGATTGTTGCAGGAATCGTGTAAAGATTTTCAACAGCGGTTGGATGGATTACGGACCGGGCTTCCACATCATCTACAAGCACATCATAAATGCATTGCTCCACGTCGGCTTTATCGATTCCAACCCCGCTCGTCCCATTGCCCTGAGGATCTATATCTACCAAAAGTACTTTCTTTCCTATGTATGCAAGGCATGCGCCTAGATTCACAGAGGTAGTCGTCTTACCGACTCCACCTTTTTGATTCGTAATCGCAATAATCTTTCCCACATTGTCACCTACTTTCGAACCTGTAAAATTACTTATACAGCTTTTTTAAAGCTAATAAATTTAGCTTTACTATCGATTCAAAGAAGAAAATAGGCTCCCGCGAACCGAAAAAAGCAATCATGTATTCTATTTTATCATGAAATAACGTAGTTGATAGAATTTTTCTTAAAAAGAAATAACTTGTAATATTTATTCTAGTAAACTAAAAAAAGCGGGAGACAGCATGTCCCCCACTCCCAATTAATATTATTTCTTTTTTGGTATCCGAATCGTGAATTGATAAAAATCCTCAAACTCTGCTTCTTCAGAATCAAGATTGATCCCGCTGTCGGAAACCATTGTCAGCGACTGGCGGATCGTATTGACAGCAATCCTCATATCCTTGCTGAAGGCCTTCCGTTTCGGTTTAGGCTTTTCTTCATTTTGAGTCAACAGCTTGACTACCCGTTCCTCAGTCTGCTTGACATTGAGTGATTTCTCAATGATTTCCGCAAGCAGCTGAATCTGGAGCTGTGGATTTTTCAACGGTATTAATGAACGTGCATGACGCTCTGTAATCAATTTATTCAGGAGCGCGTCCTGGACATCCTGTGGAAGCTTAAGCAGTCTAAGTTTATTAGCAACCGTTGATTGCCCTTTACCTAGTCTTTGCGCTAGGGCCTCTTGGGTAAGACTATGAATTTCCAGTAATTTCCCATATGCCATTGCTTCTTCAATCGGGGATAATTCTTCACGCTGAAGGTTCTCGATTAACGCAACTGATGCCGTTTCTGAATCAGATAAATTTTTGATGATCGCGGGAACCTCTTCCCACTCCAATTTTTTCATTGCGCGCCAGCGGCGTTCCCCAGCAATGATTTCAAATTTATCCTGGTCATACTCACGGACGACGATTGGCTGAATTACTCCATGTATGTGAATGGTACGGGCCAATTCTTCAATTTTTTCATCATCAAAAACGGTTCTTGGCTGGTATCTATTTGGAATAATAAGGTCTATCGGAATTTTCTTTATTTCTTCGTTCTCTACGATTTCAATATCCTCAACCGTTTGTTCCACTTCTTCGACTTCAATCGGTTCTTTTTCCTTTTCCCCAAGGCCAAAAAAGCGAGAAAAAGAAGGCTTCATCACCCTACACCACCTTTATGAACTCCCTATTACATATTCTCTATAAAAATGACAAGTTCCTGCCTATAGACTTTATTATAAACTAAAATTAATCTTCAAAATAGGACAAAAAGCGCAAGCGCCTTGTAAAGACCAATTGAACAGCGACTCCGTAAACATTGAAGAGACATGCCAGGGAACCCAAATGGCCAGGCGCTGAAGCTGGGTAAGAACTCTATTCTATTGGCGTTTTATTCGGCGTTCCTGGTTTTCTTGGATACTGTTTCGGTGTTTGCTTTTGTTTATTAATAATTAAAATATTTCGTTCGCTTTCTTCCACCGGCAGCTTGAATGAATGGACTGATTCCAGCTTTCCGCCAAGAACAGCAATCGCTTTTTCGCCAACCTGCAGCTCCTCGCCAGCCTGGTTACCCTTCATCGCGATGAATGTGCCCCCGACATTCGCTAAAGGAAGGCAAAGCTCACTTAGAACGGACATTCTTGCAACTGCCCTCGCCATCACGACTTCATACTTTTCGCGATGAGCTGGATTTTTTCCAAATGTTTCTGCACGGTCATGGATGAATGTCGTATTCTCAAGCCCCAGCTCCTTTGAAAGCTGTTCCAGGAAAGTAATCCGCTTATTCAAGGAATCAACAATCGTCACTCTTAATTCCGGAAAAGCGATTTTTAAAGGAATGCTGGGAAAACCGGCTCCAGCCCCAACATCGCACAAATTGAGCGGCTTATTAAAATCAAAATAGAAGGCTGCTGAAATGGAATCGTAGAAATGCTTTAAATACACTTCCGGTTTTTCAGTTATTGCAGTTAAATTCATCTTTTCGTTCCACTCGACGAGCATATGATAGTACTTTTCATACTGCTCCATTTGCTTTGGAGAAAGTTCGATTCCCTTCTCGGCAAGCATTAATTTAAATTGATCTGTATTCATAAGCCAACCCTTTCTGTCCTTGCTGCTGTATTAATTGCTGGAAATGCGCGCGATGCGTCCCTGCTCCAAGTAAACGAGCAAAATCGAAATATCTGCTGGATTTACACCTGAAATCCGAGTAGCCTGAGCCAATGTAAGCGGACGGACATCCTTCAGCTTTTGGCGAGCTTCCGTCGCAAGACTTGAAATCGCATCATAATCTATATTTTCCGGGATTTTCTTATCTTCCATTTTCTTCAGACGTTCAACCTGCTGTAGCGACTTTTCAATATATCCTTCGTACTTAATCTGGATTTCCGTTTGTTCTGCTGTATCAAAATCCAATTCAACATCCGCAGGTACAAGCTGTTTAATATGCTCATACGAAGCTTCCGGACGTTTCAGAAGATCAGAAGCCCGAATCCCATCCTTCAATTCGCTTCCACCCATCGAACGGATTAATTCCTGCACCTCGGCAGTTGGCTTGATAATGATGGAGCGAAGGCGTTCCTTCTCCGCTTCGACTGCTTCTTTTTTCGCTAAAAACTTCTGGTAGCGATCTTCAGGAATCAAGCCAAGCTCATACCCTTTGTCTGTCAAACGAAGATCCGCATTGTCATGGCGGAGAAGCAGACGGTATTCTGCACGTGAAGTCAATAAACGGTATGGTTCATTTGTTCCTTTAGTAACAAGGTCATCAATAAGAACACCGATGTAAGCATCTGCCCTGCTCAAAATGACTTCTTCCTTGCCCAATGCCCTTCTGCCTGCATTGATTCCAGCCATAAGTCCCTGACCTGCTGCTTCTTCATAACCTGAAGTTCCGTTAATTTGGCCAGCAGTATAAAGATTTTTTACCTTCTTTGTCTCAAGTGTCGGCCAAAGCTGGGTAGGTACGACTGCATCATACTCGATCGCATAGCCTGCACGCATCATCTGGACTTTTTCAAGTCCTGGGATAGTCTGAAGGATTCTTTGCTGGACGTCCTCTGGCAAGCTTGTGGAAAGACCCTGAACATATACTTCCTGAGTATTCCTTCCTTCCGGCTCAAGGAAGATCTGGTGGCGCGGCTTATCGTTGAAGCGTACGACTTTATCTTCAATAGACGGGCAATAGCGCGGACCTGTACCTTTAATCATTCCTGAGTACATCGGTGAACGATGCAGATTCTCGTCGATCAATTGATGAGTGCGCTCATTTGTATAAGTCAGCCAGCACGGAAGCTGGTCAGTAATGTACTTCGTTGTTTCATAAGAAAACGCACGGTGAACATCGTCACCAGGCTGGATTTCTGTTTTATCATAATCGATGGTATCGCTATGGACACGCGGAGGCGTTCCTGTTTTAAAACGGACTAAATCGAAGCCAAGCTCCTCAAGGTGTTCCGAAAGCTTGATCGACGGCTGCTGATTGTTCGGACCGCTTGAATATTTCAATTCACCAAGGATGATTTCACCGCGCAAATACGTTCCAGTCGTGATGACCACGGTTTTGGCTCGGTATGCAGCACCTGTCATTGTGACTACCCCGCGGCATTCGCCATCTTCGACGATTAAACGTTCAACCATTCCCTGTACCATCGTCAGGTTCTTTTCATTTTCAAGTGTTTTCTTCATTTCATGCTGATAATCGAACTTATCAGCCTGGGCCCGCAATGCACGTACTGCTGGGCCCTTTCCTGTATTCAGCATCCTCATCTGGATGTAAGTTTTATCAATATTCCGGCCCATTTCGCCGCCAAGGGCGTCTATTTCACGTACTACGATCCCTTTTGCAGGTCCGCCAATTGACGGATTACATGGCATAAATGCAACCATATCAAGATTGATTGTAATAACTGCCGTTTTTGCGCCCATGCGAGCCGCCGCGAGGGCTGCTTCAACACCTGCGTGGCCGGCACCGACTACAACCACATCAAAATTCCCGGCTTCATATTGCATCCTGCTGCCTCCTTTTATTTAGTCCGCTTCAAATACAGCTGACTTTATCACATGATGTATATTCAATGATTATTTTCCCAGACAGAATTGCGAGAACAGCTGGTCAATCAGGCTCTCATGGACACTTTCCCCGATGATTTCACCAAGCAGCTCCCATGAACGAGTCAGATCGATCTGGACGATATCGATTGGCGTTCCCATCTCGACACCGCTGATCGCTTCCTCAATGGAGTTAACAGCCTGGTTAAGGAGCGCAATATGGCGTGTGTTCGAAACATACGTAAGATCGCCTGATTCAAGCGCACCAGAGAAGAATAGACTTGAAATCGCTTCCTCCAGCTCATCGACACCCTTATCTTCTAATAAAGAAGTTGTCACAAGCGAATAATCCTTCGCAAGCGCCCTTACTTCATCCAAGTTGATTTTCTGCGGCAGGTCGGTCTTATTGACGATCACAATGACATCCATGCCTTCCACTGCTTTGAAAATGTTCCGATCCTCTTCCGAAAGATCTTCCGAATAATTCAGAACCAATAAAATCAAATCTGCTTCCTTCAGAACCTGACGGGAACGCTCGACGCCAATTCTTTCAACGATATCTTCCGTTTCCCTGATTCCCGCTGTATCGAGAAGTCTCAATGGAACGCCGCGGACATTGACGTATTCCTCAATAACATCTCTTGTCGTACCTGGAATGTCCGTTACGATCGCTTTATTCTCATGTACAAGACTGTTAAGCAATGACGATTTTCCAACATTAGGACGGCCTACAATAACAGTAGACAAGCCTTCCCGGAGGATTTTCCCCTGCTGTGAAGTCTGCAGCAATTTTTCTAGCTCGCCCTGTACATACTTCGCTTTTTCCAATAGCATGTTATGCGTCATTTCCTCGACATCGTCATATTCCGGGTAATCGATGTTCACTTCCACATGGGCAAGAATCTCGAGGATTTCCTGGCGAAGCTTCTGTATGAGCCTTGATAAACGTCCTTCCATCTGTCCAAGCGCCAGATTCATCGCCCGGTCTGTTTTCGCTCTTATTAAATCGATGACAGCCTCAGCCTGCGAAAGGTCGATTCGTCCATTTAAAAAAGCCCGTTTTGTAAATTCCCCCGGCTCCGCCAGCCTTGCTCCCTGATTGAGTACAAGCTGGAGCACACGATTTACAGAAACAAGACCCCCATGGCAATTGATTTCGACTACATCTTCCTTCGTAAATGTTTTCGGTCCTCTCATGACAGATACCATTACTTCCTCAGCAACTTGTCCGCTTTTCGGATCAATAAGATGTCCGTAATGAATTGTGTGGGATGCCACCTCGGTCAGCTTCTTGCTCCCAACCCCTTTAAACAAACGATCAGCAATTTCAAAAGCCTGATCTCCGCTCAAACGGACAATCGCAATCGCCCCTTCACCCATCGGCGTTGAAATCGCCGCAATTGTATCAAATTCCACTTGCTTCACCCCACTTCACTTTAAATTTATTTATATTAATTTTACGTAAGTTTGTTTTCTACAAATTACTAGAATACCACATCATTTTATCGAAAAAAAGAAACACATACTCATTCTACAAATTTATCCACAACTTTATAATTACACTTCTTTAATTTTAACTTATCCACATG
>NZ_JBAVFI010000031.1:0-5015 GCF_049588175.1 Mesobacillus sp. | reverse complement strand
TCACGGTGAACAAATCACGACTGTTTTTTACAAAACTATGTTCGAAAACCACCCAGAACTTCTAAATATATTTAACCATGCTAATCAAAAGCAGGGCAGGCAGCAAAGGGCACTGGCTGGAACTGTTTATGCCGCTGCAAAATATATCGATAACCTAGAAGTGATCCTTCCAGTTGTAAACCAAATCGCACACAAGCACCGCAGCCTTGGAATCAAGCCAGAGCATTATCCGATCGTAGGAAAGCATTTGCTGCTTGCAATCAAAGAAGTACTTGGGGAAGCAGCAACGGACGAAATTATCAATGCATGGGCAGAAGCATATGGTGTGATTGCAGACGCCTTTATTTCAGTGGAAGCGGAAATGTATGATGCTGCAGCGAATCAAAAAGGCGGCTGGGATGGTTTCCGTCCATTCATTGTGGCTAACAAGATTGAGGAAAGTGAAGTCATCACTTCATTCTACTTAAAGCCAGTTGATGGAAGAGCAATAGCTGATTTTAAGCCTGGTCAGTATATCAGCATCAAGCTTGAGGCAGAAGGGGAAGAGTTTACACATATCCGCCAGTACAGCCTGTCTGATGCACCAGGAAAAGGCTACTACCGTATCAGCGTGAAAAAGGAAACTGGTATGCCAACTCCAGACGGCAAGGTATCCAATTATCTGCACAGCAATGTGGAGGAAGGAGAAATCCTGCATATTAGTGCTCCAGCGGGCGATTTCTTCCTGGATAGTGAGAAAAAGTCACCAGTTGTACTGCTTAGCGGCGGTGTTGGCTTGACTCCAATGGTCAGCATGCTGAACACTGTGGCAGATCTTCAGCCTGAAAGAGAAGTAACTTTCGTCCATGCGGCTGCAAATGGAAAGGTCCATGCGTTAAAGGATGAAGTTGCAGCAACAGCAGAAAAAGCTAAAGTAAATTCATTCGTATTCTATGATGCGCCGACAGAAGAAGACCGCCTGAACAGCAGTTTCGACGCAGAAGGATATGTAACGAAAGAATGGCTTCAGGAAAATGTAAATCTTGAACAAGCAGATTTTTACTTCTGCGGACCAGTTCCATTCATGAAATCAATTAATGCTTCCTTAAAAGAGCTTGGCGTAACAGAAGATAGAATCCACTTCGAATTCTTTGGACCAAAGGCAAGCCTAGAAGCATAAAAAAGATGAAAACACCCCTGCGATAAGGGGTGTTTTTCATGTTTTTGATATATAAGCTATTCTAACGGCTCAAATGTATGGCAGTCGGTTTCCCTGGTGCTGTCCGCCGTTTCGCCTGTATGGCTGACAACGTATATTTGATCAGCACTGCAGCGGTTGCCGTGCTTCCAATATTGACAGTTATTTACCTCACATAAAACATCCTTCGCCATGATGTACCACTCCTTTTTTGGTTGATACACCATTAGCATGCAATTTTCACAGCAGACCTATTCGAGCTAAAAATAGGCAGTAAATCAGGACTGTTCTTTCACTTTTTTCTGTCTTAAATATCGCTTGTCCTGCATGAAAAGGCTCCAGAAGTAAACGAACCCTGGGAAAAGAATCAGGAAACCTACAATATATGTCGTAAACACGGCCCGAAAGGAATTCGGATCTGTAAACGCTGATTGGATGGTAACCTCAGGAAATACGATGTATGGCAGATGTGCTTTTCCATAAACATAGCTCGCCGCCAGATATTGCAGGGTAATCATAATAACCGCCAGTCTTGGCATGCCTCGCAGCTTTTTTTTGCCGATGGAAGGTACGACAAGGGCCAATCCGCCGATAATGAACATTACCACTGAAGCAACCAAGATATTAAGATCTTCCATCATTTTCGTATATATCCATGGTGCTTCATTTCTTAATGTAAGCATGATTGAAAAAGCCATCACGAGTGAGATAGGGCCAAGAATTAGCGCATCCCTCCGATATACATAATAAGCAGCTATTTCATCGGATGCTTTAGAATAATCCGCAAGCAGGAGGGAGGAAAGGAACAAGGTGCTGCTGACGGCGAATCCTATAAAGGCATATTCATTTGGGCTGCTGAACAGTTTGACCAGATTTAAGTTCTGTGAACCATCAGCAAAATCGACGAACCCGCCATGAGTGATGGGCAAAACGCTAATAAGCAAGCCAGGTATGAGAATGCCGCATATTCCAGAAATATAAGTGAGCACTTTGCGATAATCTTCCGCTATGTTTGAAAATACCAGGAAAGCACTTCTGACAGACAGCAGCAGTAAAATCATGCTTCCAGGAATCAGCAGCACAGTCCCGAGCGTGTAAGCTGCCTTTGGAAACATACTGTAAACAGCGACAACGAGAGCAACGATAAAAGTATTGGTCACTTCCCATGTTGGCGATAAATAACGGTTGGCGATATTCGTTGCCTTTGTCTTCGTTTTATTGATATAAACCATTGACCAGAAGCCTGCACCGAAATCCATCGTTGCCATCACGGCATAAATAAAAACGAATCCCCATAAGACGGTAATGGCAGTAAGAGCATCAGTCACATCTTTTCAATCCTTTCACGTGTTTGACCCATACAGAGGAATCTCCTTTTGATGTGCTCTGTTTAGATCATCCGCGACTGTATTTTTACGGAAATAGTAGCGAAGGACGATAATCTCCATAACACCAAGCAATACATACACTGCGGCAAATAGCACAAACAGGATGCCAAGATTTGTCGCTGTTGTTGCTGAATCCTCAGTCGTTAAGACATGGTAAATATTCCACGGCTGTCTTCCGGTACAGGCAAAAATCCAGCCGAATTCAATTCCGAGTATCGCAAGCGGACCTGATAATACAAATAACCACATTAAAAAGCGAGGGAACTTCTCTTTTTTCAATAGCTTATTCCAGGCAAACGCAATCATGGAGAGAGTAATCAGCAGCATCCCAACCCCGACCATTGCGTTAAATAAAGTATGGATGAAGAGCGGCGGCCAATGTTCTTCCGGGAAGTCATTAAGCCCTTTCACTTCGGTCTCAAATGAATTTCCTGCAAGGAAGCTTAGGGCCCAGGGAATCTCAATTCCCCATTTTACGGATTCCGTCTCCCTATCTGTGATTCCGCCGATTGCCAGAGGAGCGTATTTTTGCGTTTCAAAAAGTCCTTCTGCTCCCGCGAGCTTTTCAGGCTGGTATTCGTGCAGGTATTGAGCAGCCGCGTGGCCGTTAACGGCTGTCAGGATGGAAAAGACACCGCCAATCATCAAGCTTGCCATCAATGCTTTATGATGAAACTTGTACAGCTTTGAACCAAAATCTGCTTTCAGCATCTTATAGGCCGCTACGGTGGCAATGATAAAGGCTCCGGTCATATAAGCTGTAAAAACGACATGAACAGCGGTTACTCCAAAGCTTGGATTGAAGAATGCAGCCCATGGGTCAATGTCAACAAGCTCGCCGTTTTCGATCCTGAATCCAGCAGGAGTCCCCTGGAAGGCATGGACGTTTGTAATAAGCACTGCAGAAGCAAGGGCCCCAAGTGCTACAAGTGAAAGGCTGACAATCCGCATCCACGGAGCAATTCGATCTGCAGCATAAACGTAAATGGACATAAATAATGCTTCTACAAAGAAAGCATAAATTTCAATTTGGAAAGGCAATGCCATAACCCTTCCAATGACCTCCATAAAACCAGGCCATAAGAGCGAAAGCTGCACCCCGGCGATTGTTCCAGTTGGAATGCCCACTCCAAGGGTGACAGCGAATGCCTTCGTCCATCTTTTAGCCATTACCGCATAATCAACGTCTTTCGTTCTTTGGTATAAAAGCTCAGCAGCCAGAATCATCAACGGCAGTCCAACACCTATGGTTGCATTAATGATATGGAAACCCATCGTGGTTCCAAACAGTGAGCGAGCGATTAAGATATCATCCATCGTTCATCATCCTTTCGCATTTATGCACTTCACTATTTTCTTCATTTTTCGGAAAAATATGTAATCAATTCCATTTAAGACAATAAAAAAACCTCCCAAAAAGGGAGGCTTTCACAAATTATTCATTTAATGCCTTTTTTAATGTCGCAATATTGTCTTCCATCAATGTAAAATACGTATCCTTGTTTTTTATGTTTTCATCTGTCAGTACTGCAAGGTTGTGAAGCGTCATCGATTTTGCATCTAGTTCCTCCTGGACCATCTTCGCCAGTTTGGATTCAAAGTTTTGTTCCTTTAAAACATATTTTATCTTTTCGTCTTTAGCGTGAGCTATTAATTTTTGAAGTTCCTTTTGAGACGGTTCATTCGTCGTTGAAAGTCCCGAGATGCTGATTTGATCAATGCCGTATCGTTTCTCCCAATAGCTGTATGCTGAGTGGGCTACAATAATTTCTTTCCGTTTTGCCGAATCAACAACCCCGGCAAATTGCTGGTCAAGTGCTTCAAGTCTGCCTGATAGCTCTGAATAGTTTTTTTCAAAAATATCTTTATGCTCTGGCATTTGTTCGGCCAACTGATTTTTAATCACTAAAGCTAGTTCATTTGCGTAAATTGGATCAAGCCAGACATGTGGATCGACATCGCCATGTCCGTGACCATCTTGGCTACCCTCTTCGTGGCTGTCATGGTCTTCAGCTGCAGCTTCATCTTCATGGCCTGCTTCATCTAAATGTAATTCTTCGCCTACTGGCACTAGTTTTACATCTTCATTCTCTAAAGTTTTGCTGGCTTTATCAACAAACCCCTCAAGCCCAAGTCCAACGTATAAAAATAAGTCTGCATCAGCGAGTGCCATCATATCCTTTTGCGAAGGTTCAAATGTGTGCTCATCAGATCCAGGCGGATAAATGGTTTCAACATTGACATATTCACCGCCAATTTGTTCAGCAAAATATTGAAGCGGGTAAACAGTTGTATAAACCTGCAACAGGTTTTCATTTTCCTTTTTTGAATCTGTCGACTCTTTTCCGCAGCCGCTTAAAAAAGTGCCGAGGATGATGAATATGGTAAAAATTAAAGCAGTTCTTTTCATTATTAAAGCCCCCTGATTTTTAAAACGGACTCATTACGAT
>NZ_JBAVFI010000030.1:0-3774 GCF_049588175.1 Mesobacillus sp. | reverse complement strand
CAGATATCATTTCTGACGCAATCCCTCCTGGCGGTATCCAGGTTCCAGCAAGCGGCGAGCCGATAATCCTGATGGCCGAACGCCAAACGACTGGAGGTTACCCGAGGATTGGGACTGTCGTATCTGTTGACCTGCCGGCACTTGCACAGGCTCTGCCTGGATCTGTCATACGCTTTAAGGAAATTTCTATCGAAGAAGCTCAGGCTTTGTATTTGCGAAGAAAGAAAATTTTCAAGAATTTCACTTTAGTAGCAGGAAATCAGCGTTAATGTTCTAAATCTCTTAAACCTGAATCCATTAAGGATTCAGGTTTTTTGGTGAAAAACAACCTGCGGTATAAAATCATCCTGACTGGAAATAACTGATAAAATCAGTGTTTACGGGGGAGATTAGTACATGTATTTATTATTGGTCATTGCAGTCTGGATTTTGTTTGCCTATAAATTCGTTGACTGGTCACAGTGGAAGAAGCAGTATTCGACCATTTTGTTTTTTATGGTCATGAACCTGCTGTACAATACAATTTACTATAATCATACTTTATGGGCTTTTCGCGGAATTACAGCTGATTGGCTTAACCACTCGATTATTAACCTTGCTTTTACATTTTTCATTTGTCCGGTTGGTTTAATCATCTACCTTCAACGTTTTCCATCGTCTAACAGAAATCAATTTATCTATGTTGGGATATGGGTAACCTTTTATACGATTATTGAGGCGCTGTTCGCGCACAGGGGCATGTTTGTTTACGATCACGGCTGGAACAGCTGGCATAATATCTGGCTGAATTTAATTTTATTCGTCGTGCTGAGGATCCATTATAAAAAACCTATAACAGCCTGGCTGATTTCGATCCCTTTTGCTGTCATTTTTTATTTCATATTTCCCGTCCCGCTGGAAAGTCTAAAGTAAAAGAGGAGGTCTATCCATGTTCATTCAAAATGCACTTTCAGCACCTGTCTTTTTTGCATTACTGTTTTTGACCTACATAGCCATGTGGATTTATATCAGCAAGCATAAGGTAAAGCATCACCGCAATAAAGAATAATATGATAGAGCAGGCTCACAAATGTGCCTGCTTTTTTCTTTCTGGTAGAATGTTTTAAGAGTACATAATACAAAAGAGGAGGGTTCAGATGAATTTTCTTGAAAAAATAGAACCTCACTTATTATCAGATGATCTGCTTGTCCAGGAATTTGTTATGCACGCATTAATGGAATATCCTCATATACCTGAAGATTGGACTGTTAGGCTGCTAAAAGAAGCAATCGCTAAAAAGGAAAAGGAGATCACGATTCTGGCCAATATCGATAGATTTCCGTTTAACAGTGAAGCTGTTGCGGTCCTTTTGAATGGTGCAGAGGCATGTGGTCCTGACAATCAGTTTTTGTATGCCAGGTTGATTCGTAACATCAGTTCTGACCTAAAACTGAAGCATCGAACTCAACTGGAGAAGTATTTGCCAGAGAAGGAATTTGACTACATTCAATTTTTAATGACCGGGGAAGAAACCCAGGTCTGGGAAGAGTATGGTTCCGTTCTTGCTGCCCTTGGAACAGACGATTCCTTTAATCAGGATTTGTACAGCAAGGCAAAAGAGATTGCAGCTATCATGGTGAAACGTGGTTTTATAAAAGATCATGAAATTAAATATACCTTCAAGGAACAGGAAACGGAAAAGTTCTTTCACTTTAATGGGATATTAGCTGTCTATATGGCAGGGCTAATGAAGATGGAACAGTATATCCCTTATCTTGCAGGTCTCATTGAAAGAGAAGATGATTTGTTGCAGGAAGAAATTTCAGACACACTATCACTGTTTCAAACAGATGCAGTTGTCGAACATGTCGCATCAAAAATTAACAATGATTCCATGTCAATCTATCCGATTTCTGTTCTCGGCAATACGAAAACGGCCAGTTCAGTGGAAAAACTGAAAAGCTTATATCCATTGATTGAGGATGAAGAAAATAAAGTATTGATCGTAGAAGCCTTGTGCCATCAGCTGTCAGAAGATGGACTTCCGGTCGTGGAAGATGCTGTAAAGGCTGGATACTATTCATCTATACTTGAGAGTGAAAGAATTCTTTATGGGTTCTATAAAGTTATGGACATCGACCATCCGAAACTAGGTGAGTGGAAAAGACTTGCGATTCAGCGTGATGAGGATTACCTGAACCGGAAAAAGGAATTAGAAGCCCAGGAATTTCCTTTGATGCAGTCACAGCCGGTAAAGGCGGAGCCAAAAGTAGGACGCAATGATCCCTGCCCATGCGGCAGCGGCAAAAAGTATAAGAAGTGCTGCGGAAAATAAAACTTGAAAAAACACGATGAATCCAGTCATCGTGTTTTTCTTTATATCCCAATATCCCCGCTAATCTCACGAGAAGATTCCACATATTTCGCGGCGGCAGGTTTGCCTTTTACAAAAATCAATGTGTAGGCAAGCAGCAGTCCAAGAAGAAACACGACTGAAAAGCCATAAAGAAAATGGTAGCTTGTATAGGAAGCCAAGATGCCAAGTCCTGTCGATCCAAGGGCCATGCCGAGATCCATGGATGAAAAATACATCGCATTTGCCGTTCCTTGTTTTTCCTTTGGTACGGAACTGACTGCCAATGCCTGAAGTGTAGGAGTGACGGTACCATACGCGACTCCATAAAACCCAGCTGCAATCAGCAGTGTTAACGTATTTTGAGTGAATGCCAAAAGCGACAGTCCTATAATACCTGCAATCGTCGCAGGGTAGATGATTACCTTATGGCCGTACTTATCAAACATTCTTCCGGATACGGGTCTGACCAGAATCATCATAATGGTTAAAACGAGGAAGAATAGTGAGATGGATGCGACAATATTCGCTTCTTTCCCCAGTTCTCTTAAAAAGCTGATAACTCCGCCAAGTGTGATGGAGAAAAATGCCGTTAAGATAGCTGGTGTAAAAGCTTTTCGGTCAAAGGCATGTTCCTTAAAGCTCACTTTCTGAACAGCCTTCTTAGCTGGAACTGGCCTTTCAGGGCCTTTTACAAAAAGATTCAGGATCAAAGTGATGATAGTCAAAAGGATTGACAGGATGATCAATATATTAAAGGAGAAAATCTGAAGGAGGGCTAACGCCAGCATGGGTCCAAGGCTGGTTCCGACACTTGTTGCGAGACCGTAATAGCCAATACCCTCGCCTAATCGATGAGTTGGGATTATGTTCGTTGCCATCGTCGAAAAAATAGTAGTGATGACTCCAAAGCCGATTCCATGAAAAATCCTTAGCAATAACAACAATCCAACAGATTCCTGCCCGAAACTCAAACCAACTGAAATGGCGATAAAGCCCAATGAGAGGAGGCTCAACTTTTTGTTGTCCATTTTCTGCATGAGAGAACTTACAAAAGGGCGGGTAGCAATGGCTGCAGCCATGAAAACAGTGGTCATTAAACCTCCCTGTGCCGGGTTATTTTTTACGTCAGTGATAAACGCAGGAAAGCCTGCTGTCAGCAGCTGCAAACAAAGAAAAAATAAAAAAGCCATTAGAACAATGGCTGTAAACTGTGTAGTCCATAACTTAGATGTCTGGTTCATGAATTAGCCTTCTTTCTATTTGTTTTCCTCCAAAAGCATTTCGATATTTTTCTCTAATGAAAGTACTGTCTCTTTATAGATTGCCAGCTTTTCAGCTTGAATAGAGTTTGTGATTTTCGCAAAAACTTCCTCAAGATTTGGGGTCACTACTTTCACCAATTGCGCACCTTTTTTGGTGATTTTAATAAGAAATGAAC
>NZ_JBAVFI010000029.1:0-2319 GCF_049588175.1 Mesobacillus sp. | reverse complement strand
ACCGGATATTTCATTTGGGTATTTATTTTTAATATCAGAAATGCCGAGTTCACTTGCTACCAGGTCGAATTTTTGTTCCGCTTCTTTTTTCGGCGTTTTGCTGACAGATAACGGTAATAGGATATTTTCCTTTACTGTCAATGTATCAAGCAGGTTATATTCCTGAAAAATAAATCCTAGGTGGTTCTTGCGAAATTGTGCAAGCTGCTTTTCCTTGAGATCAGTAATTTCTTGTCCTTCAATTTTAATGGAGCCATTACTTACGGTATCAATGGAAGAGAGAACATTCAGCAAGGTCGTTTTGCCTGAACCAGAAGCACCCATTATACTGACAAACTCTCCTTTGTGGATTTTAAGATCAAGCCCTTTCAGAACCTCTTGCTTATTAAATTTATTGCCATATGTTTTATGGAGTTTATTTGCTTCCAAGACGATCATAACAGCACATCCTTTCTTTAATAGTTTCATTATAGAATCACGCACGATGGGATTCCTTCGATTCACCGAACAATCAGTAAAGGCATGTGACATTTTTGTCACATGCCTGTTATCCTGACAAATTCATTCGTTTTTGGGAAGGAGAGAGTAAAAGTAGTGCCATTGCCATGGACTGACTCTACAATAATATTAATCATTAGTGATTTAGCAGCTTTTTTGGCCAGATAAAGTCCCATACCGGTAGCAGAGTTATCTTGGTGGTAGGCAGTTGAAGTGAAGCCTTTATCAAATATACGATGAAGATCTCTTGGATCAATCCCTCTTCCTGCATCTTCTATTTGCATGATTGTCTGATCGTCTACTTGAAAGCTTCTAATCATAATATCAGAAGCCTCACTATATTTGACCGCATTTGTCAGTATCTGTCTTAATATGAAGGCGAGCCATTTTGCGTCAGATAGTACATCTGCGATCTCTAGATCCACTTCAAAGCCGACGCCTTTCTGAATGCACCATGATTGCAGCGTTTTGATTTCGGAGAAAATTAATTCTTCTAAATTAGTTTGTTGAATATATAAGTCATTTTCCATAAAAGGAATCCGTTTTTGATGAAGCTGCTGATCAAGTAAGAGATGAATTCTTAGCCATTCATATGTCATATCTTTTTTCAATGATTGTTTTTCTATCCGGTCAATCATCAAGCTGAGTGCTGTAAGAGGTGTTTTTACTTCATGAATCCAGGACAACAGGTCATCCTTTTCCTGCTCAAGCTTCATCTCACTAGCATCAGCCGTTTTTTTAAATCTTTTTGAAAGAAGATGGATGCTTTCAGCAACAATTTCTTCAAAAGGGGAAACAGCTTCAGGAATACTTGTTAGGTCTAAGGCATCATCGCGTTCCTTTAGTGCCAGGTAGAATTTCGTTTCTTTTAAAAAGCGAATAGCGAGAAAGATGGCAAAAATGATCGTTGATATAAAAACATAATAGAGAATAGGGCGGACGGATATGGTTGAATCTATGTAAGTGATAAAGACAATGAGACCTTGTAATATTATAAATAAAAAAATCCAGCTTCGTCGTTCTTTCAAATATGTATTAAACATTTGGTATTTCCTCTTCAACGGCCATATAACCTTGTCCGACTTTGGTGATGATTTTAGTACCCAACCCTATCTCTTCTAATTTTTTTCGAAGGCGGTTCACATTAACTGTAAGAGTATTATCACTGATAAACCTTTTATCATCCCATAGGCTATTGATTACCTCATCACGTGTGACAATTTGGTTTTTCTTTTCTATCAACAATTTTAATATATAAATCTCATTCTTAGTTAAATCAATATAGCCTGCTTCATTTGAAATTGTGTTTTTATCGTAATCAATAGTGGCTCCGCACCATGTTTTAAGCTTGTTTTGGGTTGAACTGTAATTATAGACGCGACGGAGAATGGCCTGAATCTTAGCGATCAGGACATCAAAGTGAAATGGCTTTTGAACAAAATCATCTGCGCCAAGCTGCATCGACATCACCATGTCGGTAGGGTGATCACGCGATGACAGGAAGATAATCGGTACATTTGAATGGGAACGAATCATCCTGCACCAATGGAAGCCATCAAATTTAGGCAGCTGGATATCAATAATAACCAAATCAGGTTCAATTGTTGCAAATTCCTTCATCACATTGGCGAAATCTGATATTCCATAAACATCATACGACCATTGTGTCAGCCGGTCTTTGACTTCATTAAATAAAGATGTGTCATCTTCGATTAGCATAATTTTAAACATAACCCTACACCACACTTTTTACATTTTCTATAAATATTGTAAAGGAAAATTTTGCTGCGTGCCATAAGACCTCAAATGTTTATATTGATT
>NZ_JBAVFI010000028.1:0-3063 GCF_049588175.1 Mesobacillus sp. | reverse complement strand
GGGTGAAGTAAAAGCTATCGTTTCTGGCGGAGCATCAGGACTGGGTGAAGCAACTGTAAGAAACATCATCAAGCAGGGCGGCAAGGCGGCACTTCTGGATTTATCGGAGGAAAGGGGACAAAAGCTTGTTGAAGAATTAGGCGAATCTACGGTTTTTGTAAAAACGGATGTAACAAGTGAGCAAGACGTATCAAACGCTGTCAGCAAGGCCATTGATTCCTTCGGTTCCATTAATACGGTGGTAAACTGCGCAGGCATTGGGATTGCGGCTAAGCTGCTGTCGCGCAAGGGAGTCCATTCCTTGGACATGTTTTCAAAGGTGATTTCAATCAACCTGATTGGTACGTTCAATGTCATCCGCCTTGCATCCGAACAAATGACGAATAACGAGCCAAATGAAACGGGCGAAAGAGGTGTCATCATCAATACGGCTTCTGTGGCAGCGTTTGACGGCCAAATCGGCCAGGCAGCTTATAGTGCCTCAAAAGGCGGAGTTGTAGGAATGACATTGCCGATTGCCAGGGAGTTGGCTGCATATGGAATCCGTGTGATGACAATTGCACCAGGTTTATTCCATACCCCAATGTTCGATTCGCTGCCTGTGGAAGCGAGAGATTCTCTCGGGAAAATGGTACCGTTCCCTCAGCGGCTAGGGTTTCCTGAGGAATACGCACATCTCGCCGAAAGCATCATCACCAATCCTATGTTGAATGGTGAAACAATCCGTCTCGATGGCGCGATCAGGATGCAGCCAAAATAAACGTTATTAAGACTCTTTTCTGAAAAGGAAAGAGTCTATTTTGTTTAAAAGGAGACCTCAGAAAAATGATGAAATTTCATCTTTCAAAGTGTACCTTGCAATCCGTAACCTTTATAATGGATATATCAGATTGAATTTTCAGAAATTTAAAAGAAGTCAGCTTTAAAGGTGAGGTGAATTAGGTGATTGAATTCAGGGATATTGTAACTCCGGTTGATTGTACGATTACGGAAAAAACCACATTGGGAGAGGCAATTGAAATCATCAAACAGAAGAAATGGAATTTGCTTCCTGTTACAGACAATCATCGGAACCTCCAAGGAATTTTTACGCGGAGCGGGCTGTATCAAATGATTCTTGACGGTAATCCCCTTGGGTCACAGATAAAAGAATACATAAAAAAGGACGCTCGCTCAATTCGGATCGATACTCCCTATCATCAAATCGAACAAATTGTCAAAACGAGTAAGGTTGGGACAGGGGTTGTACTTGATGAGAATGATAAGGTAATCGGATTGCTCACCAAAACGGAAATGGTACAGTCGCTGCTGAAATCCGCAAACACATTGAAGGAGCAACTGGAAACGATTTTAAAAAATTCCAATATGGGTGTGTTGATGACCGACGAAAACTTGCGAATCATCTATGCCAATGAAGCTCTTTCGAAAATCTGCGGCCGCTCAGTAGAATCGATTCAATCTCAGTACCTTGAAGATATGTTCCCAGGTCTGCCCATTGAAAACAATGTTCACCATCATTATGAAAAATATAAATCCATTATGCATATTTCAGCATATGAGACGGTTAACCACCGGCAAGGAAAAATTGTTTTATTCCAAGATATTTCCGAAATTGAAGTAATGGCTGAAGAGCTGCAAACAGTTAAGAAATTGAAGCTGACCATTGAGACGACATTAGAGCATGCTTACGATGGAATCCTCATGACAGATGAACGGAATATCATCACGATGGTAAGCCCGCCGATGCTAGAGCTTTTCAGCCTGGAGAAAATGGATGTTTTAAACCAGGCTGTCGACAAGGTGCTGCCTCAGCTAAGACTTGGCAATGTGTTCAAGACGGAAGCAGCGGAAGTCAGTGATTTTAATGAATTGAATGGCATTAAATATATCGTGCATCGAATCCCGATCAAGAAGGATGGGCGGGTCATCGGAGCGATCGGAAAGGTAATGTTCCGTCAGTTAAATGAAGTGAGCGAGCTGTTCAAAAGGCTGCAAAAGGCCGAAAGCAAGGCAAGCTTTTACCATCAGCAGCTCCAAAAATCGGAATCAGCAAGATTCACTTGGGACCATATTTTCAGTGAAGACCCTTATATGGAAAAATTGAAGAAAAGTGCTGCAAAAGCAGCGAAAGGCAGGTCAACCGTACTGATCAGGGGAGAGAGCGGGACAGGCAAGGAATTGTTTGCACATGCCATCCATAATAGCAGTGCCAGAAGTGATGGCAAGTTTGTAGTCGTGAACTGTGCAGCGATTCCAGAGGATTTGCTTGAATCCGAATTTTTCGGATACGAGGAAGGTGCTTTTACCGGGGCGAAGCAGCGCGGCAAAATCGGGAAGTTCGATCTTGCCAACGGGGGCACATTGTTTCTTGATGAAATTGGCGACATGTCACTTGCTCTCCAGGCGAAATTATTAAGAGTCCTGCAGGAGCGCGAATTTTACCGTGTCGGCGGAAATGCCCGCATAAAAGTGGATGTGAGGATCATTGCGGCGACGAATCGGAACCTGGAGGAAATGGTGAAAGCAGGAGAATTTCGGGAGGACTTATACTACAGGCTGAACGTCATCTCCTTGAATATCCCGCCGTTGCGAAACCGTGTCCATGATGTGGAACATTTGACCATCAGTTTAATGAAGGAACTGAATTCAATGCTGGGCACAAGCTTAACCGGAATCTCATCACAAGCTATGCAGGCGCTGCTTCAGTACGAATGGCCGGGAAATGTCCGCGAGCTTAGAAACGTTCTCGAGCGGGCAATGACCTTTGCTGAGCATGGGAAAATCCAGGCGGAGGATTTTCCGGACTACTTAATTTCTCAAGTTGCCGAACCAGCTTTGCCAATGGTAAGCCTTGCCGAAGATGCGGAACTTGGTGCCATCAAAAAGGCGTTAACCCAGGCAAACGGCAATAAAGCACAGGCGGCCAGGCTGCTCGGGATCAGCCGGTCAGGGTTATATGAAAAGATAAAAAAATACCAGCTGTCAGTTTAGGGGGATTTTAAGTGCAATGGGATAAAAAATATCATACCTTGATGCCGCCGTTCGTATTAGCAGGCTTATTAT
>NZ_JBAVFI010000027.1:0-1771 GCF_049588175.1 Mesobacillus sp. | reverse complement strand
ACATAGACCTCTTCACAGCCATTAATCAGCACTTCCGTAATCGAGGGGTCATTGATCAGCGGCTCGAGCGGACCGAAGCCGACGGATTCATCGAGAATCCTTGTGATCAGAATCTCTTTGTCATGCCTTGAAATAATTACTTTTTCCTCGGACATGAACTGGGAGACAAGCTGCTCGATCCTCAGTCTCATTTCACCCTGTGTCAGCTTTGTCAGCACTTCAAGATTTGTATCTCTTAAGAGCCTCGCTTTGTAATGTTCAACAAGTTCATCCACAAGGTGGTTTTCATATTGATAGGATTGAAGTTTCGCAGAGACAACGACCTTTTCTTTTCGTTTATCAAATAATGATGCCATTCATGAATCCCCCTATTTCAATACAGAAACCGCCCATTTTCTTACGTCCTTAGCAAAAGGGATCATCCGTTTTTCTTTTGCGATTTTTCTTACTGGCTCACCTTTATTGATAAAAGGCTGTAGCCCTTTGATATCATGTCTTACTGTTGCGGCCACCGGGAACCGCAGGAACGTTTTCAGATCCTTTTCCTGCACCTCGTTATCCTTGGCCAGTTTGTTGAGGACAATGGACGTCCTTGATGGAAGCTCCATCCCCAGCCTTACCGCCAGCTCCTCGAACTGCTTAAGCACTTTTAGCGCAGGTGTGTCTGGAGTAAGGACATAATAGATTTGGTCCGATTCCTCAAGCGCGGTTACAACATTGCTATTGATATAAGCTGGAAGGTCGACGATGACGAAGTCAAAGCTTCTCCTGCACGTCCTTAGCAATTTAGCGACGAATTCCTCGGTAATCGTTTCGGCTGTTTCCGCATCACACGGGCTGATCAGCACTTCAAGCTTTGAAGAATCAAGCTTCTGCGATACATTGCGGATATGGCTCTCATTCAGCTCATTGATAACCGGAGTCAGGTCAGCAATCGAACGGTTCGACTGGATGGATAAAAGCGTTTCAATCCCGCCAAACTGAAGGTTTAAATCGATTAATATTACCTCCGCGGTCGACTCGAGCTTGATTGTCTGCGCAAGTGCTGCTGCAAGATTTGATTTTCCGCTGCCACCATTGCCGCTGAAAACCGTAATGATTTTTCCGCGTCCGCCTGTAAAAGAAGAGAATGATGTGTCCTGCTTCAGCTTTTGCAGCTCATAATTCTGGAAAATCGATGGGAACCGGCTAATAAATAACCCGTGCTCCTCAGGGTAAACAAAAAATTCAGAAGCCCCTGCTTTCGTGATATTCCGCAGCTGTGAGAAATCAGAATTCTTCGCGATAAATATAACGAGTGTTGACGGGCTTACTGACTTGATATACTGAATACTTTCAACTTCAATGTCCCCATCCGCCTGGACAAAAATGACGATATCCTGGACATCGCGGTTAATCTCCCGGACAACATCCCCGGGTCCGATTAACTGAATTGGATAACTCCCAGAAATGCCATTTAAAATTTGGTTATGAATGACCTCATCATCACTGACTAATAAAATCTTAAGTTTCGTTTCCATCGGTTCCCCTCATACCATCATTTTTATTTGCTCTGTTAAACAAGGCTGTTGATTTTCGTTCCAGGCGCTTCGCTTTCCGCAGGGCTGGCGCTGAGCCTCCTCGTCGCCTCGCTCGTGCGGGGTCTCACCTGACCAGCTAAGCCTGCAGGACATTGATTAGCTCCCTCGAATCTGCCCACGCACGATGGAAATGCGTTAGCATTTTCGGAGGAGTCTTCGCGCCTTCCACTACAATCAACAGGTTTTAAAAA
>NZ_JBAVFI010000026.1:0-1910 GCF_049588175.1 Mesobacillus sp. | reverse complement strand
AAGGCGGTACGTATTCAGTCGATTACAACAACATGCACATAAGCGTTTTAGGCTATACAAGTGAGGCAGATGTATTAGAAAAGCAGCTCGAATGGTTAAAGCAAGATGTGAAAAATTCTGATAAGCCATGGAAAATCCTTGTGACACATAAACCACCTTATTTTACCAATCCGTTTGGCGGAAATGAGATCATGAAGGAAAAGCTGCCACCAGTCGTCGATGAATTAGGGATTGATATTGTGTTTTCCGGCCATGACCATTCATACGGCAGGACGAAAAAGTTGAAGGCAGGACAGGAGGATTCAAACGGAACTGTTTATGTAGTTGCCGGTACAACAGGCAAAAAGCATTACGATGCAGTGGCTGATGAAAAATTCGAATATGTCAATATGGATAACATTGCTGTATCAATAAAGGCAAAGGTTGATAAAGATCAAATTACGTTTACAACCATAACTTCGGATGGGGAAGTAATAGATGAATTTTCGGTTGTGAATGAGGATTATTTTTTGGAAGAGGGAGAATAAATAAAATGGAGTGTCAAGCATCTCCGCCTGGCACTCTGGCTGTAGACAAACTCGAAAACGTGCTTGTCTACAGCCTTATTTATTTGTCAGGTCCTTATTTTTATAAAGGCTTTTATGACCATACAGGAAAAAATCTTCAATCCACAGATTTTCAATAACTGAACGTGAACTTTATCTTTGTCGATAAACTGAGAAAAAGTAATACCACCTTAACACTTAATTTCTGAGATTTAAGCCTTACTAGTTACTCTTTTAGGCTGGAAATCAAAAATAAGGAAAATGCTGCTTAATAAAACGATAAGACCTGCAATCATGCCTAAACTAATTTGTTCATTCAGGAATAATACACCCCATAGCATACCGAATAACGGAATCAAAAATGTCACGCTTAAGGTTTTTGTTGGACCTACACTCTCGATCAGGTAGAAATACAGCAGGTAAGCTATAGCGGTGCAAAGAAGAGCCAGTCCCACAACTGAAAATGCTGCGATTGGAGTGATGACTGCTGGTGATTCTGGCAACTGGAATAATGTGAATGGAATGAGAAGTAAGCTTGCCCCCATTTGCTGCCCAAAAGCAACTGACAAAGGTGGCACTCCACCAAAATTCATTTTAGCGTACACTCCAGCAATGCTATAAGAAACTGTAGAAAGAACAGATAACAAGATTGAAATAATCACTTTTGATGTTAGGGGGATCGGACTCCACCCTACCAGGATAATGACCCCAATCATACCTGATAAAATACCTAGCCATTTTCTTATATTTAACTTTTCCTTCATCCATACCCAAACAACAATTGCAGTGAAAAGGGGAGTCATGGAATTGATAATTGCCGACATAGATGCAGTTATATGAATGGCTGCGAAGGCTATCAGTGTAAATGGTATTGCCGCATTCAATGCTCCGATGATTAAATACTGTTTCCATCGTCGTTTAAATTGTGAAGATTGCCTAATCATAAATATATAAAACAGCAATGCAATGGCGGCAATCGTTACACGGCCTTGAATCGTGAGCATTGGACCAATAATTGGTGAAGCAATACGGATAAATAGGAATGAAGCTCCCCACAAGGCAGCAAGCGCCAACAAAGCTCCGAAGTCTTTTATTTTCATCATTCTGCTCCTCTTGTTATTCTAAAATTAGCTACGTAAACTTCTAAACTTCGAATATTATTTCTAGTGCCTTTACGACTCCTACATCAGTTTTACCATATATCGGCTCAAAGTTTCATTCG
This sequence comes from Mesobacillus sp., assembly GCF_049588175.1. Taxonomy (GTDB): domain Bacteria; phylum Bacillota; class Bacilli; order Bacillales; family Cytobacillaceae; genus Mesobacillus. The sequence goes on along the minus strand of NZ_JBAVFI010000026.1, from coordinate 143 downwards.
AAATCTTGCTCATTCTTTCTGGTGGTTGTTATTTGTGTGTCCTTTCATTTCTATATGAACTAATAGAGAAAATCCAAAAATGTCTAGCATTCACGTAAAATATAAGTGACACAGCCATGAACTGATGATAATATATTTATTCC
>NZ_JBAVFI010000025.1:0-9433 GCF_049588175.1 Mesobacillus sp. | reverse complement strand
ATTTATTCATCTCTGACAAGGCTTGGGAAGCCGCACTGGAGGATATTCAAGCAGATATAACTAAATTCGCAGGATTTAAAGGCCATTTACATATAGGACCAAAGACATTATTAGAATGCCTCGTCGCCCAGGAAGAGCTTTCTATGAAGCTCACTAAAGCCCGTACATATGCCAGCTTGAAACAATCAGCAGACGGAACGGATCCTGTTAATCAGTCCAATTCAGCGAAGATTGCTGCTATTAGCACGAACGCAATGGCTTCCTTGTCATTTATCTCGTCTGAAATTCTTGCGTTTGAACATGGCTCCATAGAAAAGTTCCTGCAAGAGGAGCCTGAACTTGAGCCATTCCGGAAAAATCTCTTAGAGCTTCTTGAAACAAAAAAACATAAGCTATCACCGGAAACCGAAGAGGTGATCGCCGCACTAGGCGAAGTTCATGCTTCTCCATATAAAATTTATGAAATGGCTAAACTGGCCGATATGGAATTTTCATCAATCGAGGATGAGGCAGGCAATGAATTGCCTAATTCGTTTGCGCTTTTCGAAAGCCGATACGAATTTTCACCGGATACAAATATCCGCAGAAAAGCATACGAGTCTTTTGTATCCACTCTTAAACAATACAAAAATACGATTGCGGCAACGTATTCTACAGAGGTAAAAAAGCAAGTGACACTCGCCCGCCTTCGAAACTATGAATCCGTCACACACATGCTGCTTGAACCACAACAGGTAACTTTAGAAATGTACAATAACCAAATTGACATCATTTATAAAGAGCTGGCACCGCACATGCGCCGCTTTGCCCAGCTGAAGAAGAAGGTCTTGGGGCTGGATAAGATGATGTTCTGTGATTTAAAAGCTCCTATTGATCCAGACTTTGACCCTGAAATCACTTTCGAAGAGGCCAGCAAAGTCATTACGGAGTCATTAAAGGTAATGGGACCAGACTATACGGAAATGATTGAAAAAGGCTTTAAGGAAAGATGGGTCGATCTCGCTGATAACGTAGGGAAATCAACGGGTGCTTTCTGTTCGAGCCCATATGGTTCTCATCCATATATCCTGATTACCTGGGCAGACAATATGCGCGGCTGCTTTACACTGGCTCACGAATTCGGCCATGCAGGACATTTTTATTTAGCGAACAAAAATCAGCGCATCATGAATGTTCGTCCATCCATGTACTTCATTGAGGCTCCTTCCACAATGAACGAAATGCTGTTAGCACAGCACCTGCTAAATGAAAATAAAGATGATCAGCAGATGAGCCGCTGGGTTGTCCTGCAACTGCTAGGTACGTATTACCATAACTTTGTCACGCACTTGCTTGAAGCTGAGTTTCAGCGCAGGGTTTATGCTCATGCTGAAGCTGGCAAAGCTCTGACAGCAAAAACTCTGACAGAAATAAAAGCCGAAGTACTTACGGGCTTCTGGGGTGACACGGTTGAAATCGATGAAGGAGCGAGCCTGACCTGGATGCGCCAGCCTCACTACTATATGGGCTTGTATCCGTATACCTACTCTGCTGGCTTGACTGCATCGACTGCCGTCGCTCAGCTGATTAAGGAAGAAGGCCAGCCAGCCGTTGACCGCTGGCTCGAGGTGCTCCGCGCAGGCGGCACCATGACGCCTCTGGAGTTATTGAAGCACGCTGGTCTTGATATGTCGACGCCAGAACCGGTCAGCAAAGCTGTCGCTTATGTGGGCTCCCTGATTGACGAATTAGAACGCTCTTATGAGTAATAACGAAAAGACCCCTTGGATTCTCGATCCCAGGGGTCTTCTTTTGGCATAATTACTTATTCATTTTAGCAAGAAAATCTCCAAGAATGTCATCTAAATCGTCTTCTTGTTCTTCCGGCTCTTCTTCCGAGACTTTATCATCATTTTGTTTCATAGATTCCCAGTCAAAAGAATCTAAATCATCATCAAATGAATCCATTTCTGCTGCTGGCGCTGCCTCTTCTGTCGCCAGAATACCGCTGTTTTCCTGTTCCGCTTCCGCTCTCGGATAGTCAATCTCTTCCTGCAAATACAGCGCCTCATCTATTTCAGTCGATTTACTGTTCAATGAAGCAAGCAGAGATGTAGCGCGAACCGGATCGCTTAACAGATGATAAACAATGTTGCCAAGCAAGGCCTCAGAATGCTCATGCTTTACCCAATCCCGTTGTGATTTACTTAGATTACGAGGAAGAGGGATGGTAATGGTTTCCCGTTCCTTTGATTGAGAGCTGCCAACACCCTGCATCACAAATTCAGCAATCTTACTGGAGAAATTCCTTCTCTCTGTTTCTTTCAATTTTTGCATATGCCTTAAAATGTGGTCGGGAGTGTCAGAAGGAACACGAAATGATATTGCTTGTCCTCTCTTAATCTCGTTTGGGTTGGTTTTTTTCATAGGATCACCTTATTTTAGCTTTTTACAGGCTCTGTAGCAGGTTTACTCTTTTCTGTCTTTTTCACATAATCCATGATCAGCTTGTAATAAGCATTCGCCATCATCCAGATGCTCTCTTTTTCATCCTCAAAGAATTCGATGTTATAGCCGTCAAGGTTATTATTTAATGTTTTGATATATTCCTTCAAAACAGTTGCACCGCCGCCAACGAAATAGCAGATTTCTGATTGTGAGTTCTTTGCCCAAACGTTGCGAAGCAGGCGATATTGCTTTTTCGCTAATTCAAGAAGGATGCGGTCAGTAATGTCATGTACACTTGTACGGCTTCCTTTGACCATGATATGGTTGCGGTCGTTTTTGCGTGTGATAATCTCAACAACATCTCTTCGGCTGTCCAATTCAACGCCGTGTTTGCTGCGGATTTCCTCTCTGATTTGTTCTAACGCCTCAGATACACCAAGGTTGAAGCCCTGTGCCTTATCATCATCAACATTGCGGTTTTTAATGACAGCGATATCAGTTGATAGGCCGCCAATATCCTGGATTAAAATTCTTCTATCAATTAAATCTTTGTTAATGATTTTCAGGCTATTATCCATTACTAGATTAATGTAAGCTGCGAAGCCTTCAGGATAGACTTTCACTTCTTCAAATTTAATATTCACTTTAATGCCCTGATACTTCGGAGTAACAAGGAACTCTACCTGATGGACAGATCCAACTAATTTTGAGCGGTATCCAGCATCTTTTCCTTCCTTTACTTCACGAAGCGGAAGACCAGTTCCAAGTGTATAGTTTGCATCGATCACATTCTTTGACCTTGGAAAAAGCTTTCCATTTTCTTCTTGAACGGCATCTAATGCCAAGGTAGCGAAAAGCATGACTAATGTCTGGTCTTCTTCAGACTTGCTGCTTCCCGGATCCAATTCAGTAGCATTGTCGCTTTTTGTCGCTAAGCTTCCCACACGATAAATTGCATTATTTTCTTTCAGGGCAGGGGAGTGGACTCTAATATGAATCCCATCAATAGGATCCTTTGTATCTAACTCTTCAATTCCGATGACAGGACGGTCCTCTGTATCCCTTGCTACAATATTAGGGATATTCAATTCATTATCAAATTCTCCGAAAATAGCTTTAATAGAATCATTACCTACATCAACAGCTGCAATTCTGGATTTTGTCATTTATATCATTCCTTTTCTGTTTTCTAAGTACTTATGTATATACTCTTACTATTTTAAAGGTAAAGCCAAATAATAGATACTGCAATAAAAACGGGTGAAAAGAAATATATTTGTAAACATGTAAACAAGCTGTAAACCTTTTAAGAGTTTTGTATACATAATTGTACACAACGATCACATTCATGTGTACATGTTGATATACCTGAATGTACACGCATTTGTAAACATGTAAACCATTTCGTATACACGATGTTTACAAAATGTATACAGGTAAACGAATTTGTAAACAAAGCTTTTAAAGCAATTATTTCCTCTATTTTCTATCTGTTCACCTCCCCTCCCCTGTCGGAAGATGTGTGTTATTTTCAAATCACCTATGGTTCTGTTTTTACATTTCGAAAAATAAAATAATCATAGTGGATAATACATTAGGTTTAGGGGGGGACAAAACATGAAAATAATGCGATTGGGTCATGCGATGTATATAATAAAAAGCAAGGATGGGAAAAATTACTTAATTGATCCGTTCTTTGATATGAATCCAGGTTTTCCAAAACATTTAAATTCAGCAGAATTTTATAAGTCGATTGATTGTGTATTACTAACACACGGTCATTTTGACCATACAAGCGGACTGCCAAAATTAGTGGAACATAAACCAGAAATATTGATTATGGCTCAATATGAACTGGCGATGATCCTTCTCCAGCAAGGCATCAAAAATGTCCTGCCAATCAATATTGGTGGTTCTGTTGCATTTGAGGATGTAAGGATTACTATGGTTCAGGCAAATCACACATCCTCCTATGGCGAGACGGAGGGAACCCCTGTCTATGCTGGGGAGGCGGCTGGTTATATATTTAATTTTAAAGATGATTACACGTTATACCATTCCGGAGATACCGGTTTAATGATGGATATGAAGTTGATCCAAGAGGTGTATGAACCCGAAATCGCGATACTTTCTTCTTCTGGACATTTTACAATGGGACCGAAGGAAGCTGCCTACGCTGTAAAAAAATTATTAAACGTAAAATATGTGATTCCTAGCCACTCCTTCCCTACCAAAGAAACTGCCACCTCTCCAGAAACCTTGAATCAATTATTGCAGGCCTTCCCGGTCGTAGAATTTATGATTGATAAAGACAAAGATTTAGCTGAACTGTTGAAGGATTATAAAAAGACAGGAGTCATTACTTTAGCATACGGAGAAGAAAAAGAATTGAACAAATACTAATATATCGAGGTCCCAACTTGTTGGGACCCTCTTTAATTATAGACAATTAATGGCAACATCAATTTAGAATTAGACTTTGGCTGGCGCTATCCACAGCAAAGCTCCCATGCACGATCCTTATAATGACTATAGAATGAGCCTGGCTAAAAGCCTGGCTCATTTTTATATCTTTTTAACAAACTCAGATTTCAGCTTCATCGCACCAAAACCGTCAATTTTGCAGTCAATATCGTGGTCACCATCAACCAATCGGATACCCTTTACTTTAGTACCGATCTTAATGACTGATGAAGTTCCCTTCACTTTAAGATCCTTGATGACGCTCACTGTATCTCCGTCATTCAGGACATTTCCGTTGGAGTCTCTCACAATCTTCTCGTCTGTGCTATTCCCTGTTACTTCTTCTAATGACCATTCGTAGGCGCATTCTGGACAAACTAAAAGGCTGCCGTCCTCATAAGTATATTCTGAATTGCATTTTGGGCAATTTGGCAAGTTTGACAAGTAATTTTCCTCCCTTATTTTGCAATGCCTATTATAACTTAATATAAATGCTTGCTGGTTAAATAAAACGTAAATACCCATTAAAACTTGTCTGTTGATTTCCGCTCCAGGCACTCGCTTTCCGCTCCAATCAACCGGCGCTTAAAATCAACATTGAACTATATCAGAGCCAAAAAATCAAAAAAACCCGCCAAATGACTAGTCATTCAGCAGGGCAAAGTAATTAGTTTTCTTCAATTTCTCTTCGGTTCTTTTTGAATATTTTAGATAGCACCTCATACACAATTGGTACTACAATCAAAGTTAATAATGTCGAACTTATCAATCCGCCGATTACGGTAATGCCTAGACCTTTTGAAATCAAGCCTCCTCCGCCAGAGCCAATTGCCAATGGAATCAGTGCACCGACAGTAGCGATGGCTGTCATCAGGATTGGACGGAGACGGGTTGCGCCAGCCTCAAGGACTGCTTCACGCATTGTCATACCTTCTCGCTCCATATGGATGATACGATCCACGAGTACAATGGCATTCGTCACGACGATACCAATGAGCATCAATAGACCCATCATAACCGAAACAGAGATGGTTTCATCTGCGATCAGTAATCCGACGAATGAACCTATGACTGCGAATGGAAGCGAGAATAGGATGGCAAATGGTGCGACCCCTTCACGGAAGGTTACCACCAGTATGAAGTACACAATAGCGATTGCAGCAAGCATAGCTGCACCAAGCTGGGTGAACGTTTCCGTCATATCTGCCTGCACACCAGCAGTCCCAACTTCAACACCTTTAGGTAAATCCAATCTATCAATTGCCTTATCTATTTCAGACGTAGCTTTTGAGATATCATCATCGATGGCTGTTCCTGAAACCGACGCGTAGTATTCACCTTTGCTGCGAGCAAGTGTGTTCATTGTTGTTCCTTTTTCTACAGTAACAAGCTCCGACAGAGGCAGTGTTTTCCCAAGCGCTGTAGGAACCGGTGTAGAAAGGATATCATTGATTGATTCCGGCTGTTTTGCTTGCTCCTGCTGGACAATGACATCTAGGGTTTCGACATCTTTTTCAATCGTTGTTAATACATCCTTCGCTTTTGACGGGTTAAGCATCATGACGATTTGACCTGCAGTTAAGCCATACTGCAGCAATTCATCCTGTTCTACTTTAAAGGTATACTCAACATACGCATCCTCTGCACTAGAAGAGACATCCTTCAAGCCGTCATTTTTTTTCATTTCTTCTTCTACCATTTTCACAGCTTTATTAAGTTTAATTAAATCTTCACTGTAGAATGTGTAGCTGATTTCATTTTCTGGCATCGACATTCCGCCGAAATTTTGACTCTTCCATTCACCGCTTTGACCAAGGTTGAACACATATTCTTCTATTTCATCACGGACTTCAGAGAAGTTTTCCATGTCAGGGTCAAAGATCAGATACATTAACGCACCGCCAGAGCCTAGCCCCATCATTGCCGACATCTGGTCTGCCTCTTCCGTAACAGATATTTGAACGATGTCTATGTCATCACGTTTCAGCATTTTTTCTTCCACTTTTTCAACATTCGCTAACGTTTCATCCTTAAGCTCACCTGCTCCAGGCGTATACGTTAAATACATAACCTTGTCTTCTTCACTGCCCATGAAACTGAAGCCGATGATTGGTGTCAGTGCAAGGCTGCCAGCAAGTAAAACGACAGCAATGAGTGAAGTGATGATTTTATGATTAAGCGATTTATTCAGTACGCCTTTATACCAGTTAGCTAATTTGCCAATTTCCTTATGGCTGCTTTCCGTCTTTTCACCATATAGCTTCTTCTTGAATAAGAAATGGGACAAAGCCGGCACAATCGTGATTGCGACGATCAGGGATGCACCAAGTGCAAAGGTCATCGTCAATGCGAATGGAGCAAATAGCTCACCAACCATTCCCCCAACAAAAATAAGCGGTGCGAATACTGCCACTGTTACTAATGTAGAAGATAGAATCGGCTTGAACATTTCAATTGTCGCTTCACGTACAAGGGCGCGGCCTGTTAACTTCTCTTCTCTTAAGTGCAGGCGGCGATAAATATTTTCGACGACGACAATAGAGTCATCAATGACCCGGCCAATCGCAACCGTAATCGCACCAAGCGTCATAATATTAAGCGTGATCTCCATCCAGTTCAACAGCAGCAAGGCCATGAAAATTGAAACGGGGATAGAAACGATCGAGATAATCGTAGATTTGAAATCTCTTAGGAAGAGAAGAATAATCAAAACAGCGATCAATCCACCAAATACCGCTTTTTCAATCATCGTTGAAACGGATTCTTCAATTGGTTTCCCCTGGTCAAGAGACACATCGATGACCAAGCCGTCAATCTTTGCTTTTTCTTCTTTTATCAAATCTTTTACTTCATTCACAACATCAACGGTATTTGCCTGCTGCTCTTTAACGATTTGAATCGCAATGGCATCGTCGCCGTTCGTCCGGGATACAGACTGAACCTTACCAACCAATTCAATGTCAGCAATATCGCTCAGCTTCACGAATGGTGAAGGATTGCTTGCTGAAGGTGTAACCGGGATCAGCATGTTCTTCAGCTCATTTTCTGTCATGAACTTGCCGTCCACAGCAACTGCCTGCTCCCCTTCCTTAAACTCATAAAGTCCCAGGGAAACTGCCAGGTTGCTAGCCTTGATCATTTCTTTTACTTTATCCTCGGTCAGGCCGAATTCAGCCATTTTTGCTTCATTATAAGTAAGGTCGACTTCTTCGATATGTTGTCCTGTAATTGTTGCAGATGCAACACCATCAATTTTTTCAATCTTTGGGAGGATGATATCCTCAACTGTAGACGTTAGCTCAACAATATCTTCCTTGTTACTGCTGACACTAAGCGCTGCAACAGGCATCATATTCATGCTGATTGCTGTAATGCTTGGCTCCTGTGCCCCCTCTGGCAGCTCTACAGCATCTAAAGCAGATTGCAGGGCACGCTTTGCCTCATCCATATCAATGCCATATTCATATTCCACTTGAATGCTAGACATATTGGAATATGAATTGGAATAAACGTATTTTACATCCTCAAGTCCTTCCACCGCTTTCTCGATTGGAATGGACACATCCTCCATTACTTTTTCAGGAGTTGCACCTGGATAGACATCCATTACCATTAAGTAAGGAATCGATATATTCGGGATTGTCTCCATATTCATTCTTGTCCCTGAATAAATTCCAGATACAGTAATGATCATTGTAAGCAGCCAGACTGCAAGCTTATTTCCTAGAACAAAATTAACTAAACCTTTCACTTGTACACCTACCCCTGAATGACTTATTTAGCTCATTATAATATTAATGACTGACCGGTCAGATGTCAATCATTACACAAAAGAAATACAAGGTTTGGGATAGACAATAAAAAAAGAGCAAAGAGGATAGATTTTGCTCTTTTTTGCTTAAACGATGATCTCTACAGATGTTTAATTAAAATTTTATGCGAATTAATGAGGGGAAAAAGGTTCTATTCTGTTAATAGAAAGACCGTTTCTCATACTTAAACTTAATGATGATAAACTGTTTGTATTTATTAAGTTTCCACTATCAATATTTAAAAACTATTCATCATCTACTTCTCCGTCACCCATTTCATCTTCTTCCTCTACATCTTCCACATCTTCTCCAACTTCAGGTTTTTCGTCATTTCCACAGCCAGTGATGGAGAACATGGAGAATGCCAGCAAAAACATTAATAAGAACTTTTTCAACTTAAAAACCTCCTTTTTATAAGGTTTTCCATCCTTCTTCTTTCTATGTACTGACTGGCGATAGAGCCCGCACATACTAAATCTCCCTAACAGTAATAATTTCTTATTTAAAAGTAACAATAATAGGAAAGGAGTGTATGGAATGACTGAGACAACAAACAAAACCCAGGTTGAATTGACTGCGACCGAAGTATCCAACTTATGGGCAGGTTATATGAAAATCACGATGGAACTGCGGTTTTATGAATATTTCTTAGCAACCTCAAAAGACCCAGAAGTTAAAAATATAGTGGAAAAGCTATTGAATTTCGCCAACAAAAACGTGCAGGATCTCAA
>NZ_JBAVFI010000024.1:0-2055 GCF_049588175.1 Mesobacillus sp. | reverse complement strand
CTCGATGAAGGCAATTCAATCAGATTCAGCGTCAGCTGTAGGCATATTGAATAAGCGTCAGATCTCAATAAAGACTTTTTACAAATCGATTCTGCACAGCTATCAATAAGAGTTTGATTGAATTTATTCAGTGTATCGCCCGATTCATACTAATCATATTGCTTCTAAATGCCCGCAAATCATTGTTATAACGGGTTTTATCCTTGTCAGCCAGGTTAGGCGTATCGCCGGCCGATATGCGGGATTAACCATATTCCATCTATTCACCTTTCCTATTTGTTGCCTTCTCTTCGAGTCGAAGAGGAGGTTTTTTTTGCCTGAAATAGGTTAACCTTAAACTAGCACAGTCTTATAGGAAGAATCATACATAGTAGTAATGAATGTTGGAGGTGATTGGATGAGCAACAGCAAAGTGGATGAGTACTTGCAGCAGGGAATGTACGGGGCAAAACAGACGAAACCGGATGAGAGAAGACGATTCCTGACAACGATTCGTGAGCGGGTCGTGATTGCGCTGACCCAAGCACAGGTGATGAAAAAAGGGGTCGAACCGGAAGTCACGAAGATCATGGATGAAAACCTGCAGGCTCACCTCTTCTTAAATGGACATATATCATATTCGTATATATCCAAATACATTAAGGAAGCAGAAAAAAGAAACATCGAATTCACAATCGTTACAAACAAAGACTATGATTCCGAGTTGGGTCTTGTCCTGGCACATGACTATGCCATAGATAAAGCAGATATTTATCTTTCGAAAAAACCGGTTGTGACCCCTGTGCAGACGGAAGAGAAGAAGGGCTTTTTTTCAGGGCTGGGGAAATGGTTCAAGAAAGGGTAAGGAGCTGCCTGCATGAGGCGGCTCTTTTTATCTGGATTTAAAGTGCTTATCTAATAAAAGTGCAAACTTTAGCTGTGCTTCCTGATTCCGAATCATTTTTTTAACGCGAAACGAACTCTGCAAATAAGCCCTTACATGCCGGTTTACAAAGAATAAACGGTGGTACTTCTCGTCTTCATATAAAGACTTAAACCAGGCATAATCATTTAACAATCTTATGTTCTGATCAATTTTTCGAGTATTTAATGTTTGGCTATTGCCAACACTCCCAAGTAAATCTCCAATGAATTCGAAGATAATAGCAATCTCTCCTAATCTAAAGTTTTGTTTTCTTTTAGTATATCCGGATTCGAAAAATTGCACCATTTCTCTGGAAAACTGTCCTCTTTCCTGCGATCTGCTTCCACTCATGTTAAAATAGTACAAATGGCAAGGCTTGTATTGCTTTAACGTGTAAAACTTTGCTATGATCAATAATATTGTTTTTTCAGAAAAAAGGGTTGAATACCCTTCTGATGGACGTTTCACTTACTTATGGAGGTGCTTTTATGTCAAGGATTTCTGAGGATCAGGTGAAGCATGTGGCACACCTGGCGAGATTGGCGATTACGGAGGAAGAAGCCAATACTTTTACGAAGCAGCTGGACAAGATTATTTCGTTCGCTGAGCAGCTGAATGAGCTGGATACTACGAATGTGGAGCCGACTGCACACGTGCTTGAAATAAAGAATGTTATGCGCGAGGACAAATCAAATCCGGGTTTGCCGCGTGAAGAAGTTTTGAAGAATGCGCCTGGGCACCAGGATGGGCAGATTAAAGTACCTGGAATTATGGAGTAAGGAGGACTGGCGATGAGTTTATTTGAACATAAGATTTCGGAGCTTCATGAGCTTTTACATAAAAGAGACCTCAGCGTTTCCGACCTGGTTGACCAATCGTTCAAAACAATTGGCGAGGTCGAAGGCAAGGTCCAGGCTTTTTTAACATTGGATGAAGAAAACGCCAGAGCCGCGGCGAAAGCGTTGGATGATAAGGCGATACAGAGCGCGCCAGCTAACAAACTGTACGGCATGCCGATTGGGATTAAAGACAATATCGTCACGAAGGGGCTGCGGACGACTTGTGCGAGCAAGATTCTCGAAAACTTTAATCCTATATATGACGCGACGGTCGTGCAGAAGCTGAAACAGGCTGAAACGGTCACAATTGGT
>NZ_JBAVFI010000023.1:0-1560 GCF_049588175.1 Mesobacillus sp. | reverse complement strand
GTACAGCTGCTTGAACAATTTGGTTTGGAGCATGGTGGCGGTGTCGTTAAAATTGACCCGGAAACGTATCAAACATCTAATAGAAAAGTCTTCGCATGTGGAGACGTCATTTTCGGCAAAGGACAGGGAGAAGCGATGGTCGTTTCTGCCGCCCAGCAGGGGAAGGACACGGCCTACGCGATTCACCAGCTGCTATCTAAGCCAGTTCCAGAAACAGCCTAACAAACAAAGGGAGGTAAGAGTATGGCAGATTTACGTATCAATTTGGCAGGAATCAAGTCACCAAACCCGTTCTGGTTAGCTTCTGCTCCTCCAACCAACTCGGGCTATCAGGTCCAGCGTGCCTTTGAAGCTGGCTGGGGCGGAGCGGTTTGGAAGACGCTTGGGGATCCAATCCTGAATGTTTCCTCACGCTTTGCAGCGGTTAGTTTTAACGGCCAGAAAGTGGCAGGCTTCAACAATATCGAATTAATCACTGACCGTCCGCTTGAGGTCAATTTGAAAGAGATTTATGAAACGAAGAAAAAGTTTCCGAATCACGCAATCATTGCTTCTCTGATGGTCGAGCCAAAGCAGGAAAAATGGCACGAGATCGTTAAGAGGGTTGAGGATGTTGGCGTCGATGGGCTTGAGCTTAACTTCGGCTGTCCGCACGGGATGGCGGAGCGTGGCATGGGGGCTGCTTCCGGGCAGGTACCTGAGCTTGTTCAGAAACAGACATACTGGGTTAAGGAAGTTGCCCAGACTCCGGTTATCGTTAAGCTGACGCCAAATATCACGGATATTACTGTGACGGCCGAAGCTGCGGTACAAGGCGGGGCTGATGCGATTAGTATGATTAACACGATTAATAGCCTGGCTGCAGTTGATATTCATACATGGGATACGGTGCCGCATGTTGGTGGCAAGGGTGCGCACGGCGGCTATTGCGGACCTGCTGTTAAACCGATTGCCCTGCATATGGTTGGTGAGTGTGCTCGTAATCCTCGGATTAATATACCGATTTCCGGTATCGGCGGAATCTCCAATTGGCAGAATGCGGTGGAGTTCATGCTTATGGGTGCTACTGGTGTCCAGGTTTGCACAGCCGCAATGCACCACGGCTTCCGAATTGTTGAAGACATGATCGAGGGCTTAAGTAATTACCTTGATGAAAAAGGAATTGCCTCTGTGATGGATCTCGTTGGGAAATCCGTTCATAAGTACTCAGATTGGGGAGACCTAGATCTTAACTATAAAATTGTTGCCAGGATCAATAATGATACATGCATTAACTGCAATAAGTGCCACATTGCCTGTGAGGACACCTCGCATCAATGTATTGATATGCTGAAGGACGCAAGTGGAAACAGCTATCTAAAGGTACGCGAAGAAGATTGCGTCGGCTGTAATCTATGCTCGATTGTATGCCCGGTTGATGGCGCGATTGACATGGTCGAGCTAAAGAGCGAGCTGCCTCCGATGACATGGAACGAGCGCCAGGCCGCGCTGGGTGTGCTGGCTTGCGGGGTGGATCCGGTTGTGAAGTAAGTTTGGATTGACTGTTGTGTCTGGCATATA
>NZ_JBAVFI010000022.1:0-5540 GCF_049588175.1 Mesobacillus sp. | reverse complement strand
CCCTCCATGACCGGGGCCTTTGGTGATTTCTAAGATTTGCTCACGGTAATCCACCCACCAATTGATGGTTAAAACCTTCATCCCTAAGTCAGCAAGCTTTTCAGCAACAGTAGTTAAGCTCGGGATATTTCCTCCATGTCCATTGAACAGAACAATTTGTTCAAAACCATTCCGGTGAAACTCTTTTCCGATTTCGTAAACGTATTGAGAAAAAGCATCCGCAGATATATCAATCGTTCCTTCAAATGGGGCAAGACCCCAAGAATGACCGTAAGCAACTTCAGGTGCCATCAATACCCTGTCTCCAATCATCCGATCAAGCCGGCGGACAAACTCCCGGGGAATCCACACATCCGTTCCAAGCGAACAATGAGGTCCATGCATTTCAATCATTCCAATAGGCAACAATACAGTGTCTACTGAAGCTTTAATTTCTTTGAATTTTGAGGCTGTTAAATCCATCATGTACATAATGTCAGTCCCCCTTTTTATTGGCATATCTTTGAATAATTTCAGCCATCAGGGCTGCTCTGTATGGAAGATTCGATAAATCGACATGTTCATCTTCAGTATGTGCTCCATCTCCAACAGGCCCTAAACCATCAATTGTCGGAATGCCAAGACCTGCTGTGAAGTTGCCATCGCTCGCTCCTCCCGAAGACCCTTCTCCCAAATCGTATCCGTGTGAGGCCGCAATTCTCTTTAGCTCTGCATATAATTGAATCACTGCCTCTGTCCGTTCAAGAGGGTAGCGGTCAATTTCCCCAAATACCTCGACCTTTGTTCCTTTTACAAAAACTGGCCTGTTCAAGATTGCTTCTTTAATCTTTTCCGCCTGTGCCTTTTTGGTGATGCGAACATCAATCTCTGCTACAGCTTCTTTGGCAATGACGTTCCCGCGGGTTCCGCCTTTCACTACCCCGATATTCACTGAAATTCCTTCATCGCGGTTCTCAAGCTTCTTCAAATCTAGTATTTGGTGTGCCAGCTCTTCAATTGCACTGGCACCATCCCAGGCATTGATCCCCGCATGCGCAGCAATCCCTTCAATTTTCATCAGGAACTGCGCTGCTCCTTTTCTTTCGGTTTTTACTGCCCCATCCGGTCCGATACTTGATTCCGGAACCAATACTACCGAGCTTTTTCCAGCTTCCTTGAGGATGATCTCCTTCGAATGGGCACTTCCCACTTCTTCATCTGTTGATACAAGGAAGGTGATTTGCTTGTTCAGCTCGGTACCGGTTTCCTTCAATGCCCTTAATGCCCAGAGTGTAATAGCGAGACCGCCTTTCATATCAAAAACCCCTGGGCCATAAAGAAGGTTTCCTTCCTGCCTTATTGGCAGTGCGCCTACATCCCACACGGTGTCCATGTGGCCAATCACCAAAATCTGCCCTTCTTCATCCCCTGCTCCATATGTAAATTTGTATTGGTTGCCAACTTCCGTTTTTTCAATCATTTCGACGGAACCGCCTACCAGTCTCTCAAATTCCTGTCGCAGTACATCACCACACTTATCTACGAGAGCTTTTGTATGGGATGGAGATTCAGCCTTTGTCAACCTAATCAAAGTGTCAGTGATGTAGTTACTGTGCTCTTTAAGGTATTTTAAAATATCAGACATTGATCTTGATTCCCTTCATTGATTTGCCTAGCAGCCTTTCTAAATTCACTGCTGTTTCAATCAGTCTTTTGTCCTCAAAACGTCTACCAACAAGCCATCCTCCAGGTACCAAAATTCCAAATTGTCTTTCCTCCTGAATCTGATTGAATAAAACGACCGCATACGATAAAGTCCTGCGGTCGCTTTAATGAAATTATTCTTTCGTCATCTTTTGGAACGGTACATACCAAGTGTTCATCGGATTGATTTCATACCCTTTTACCCAGGTTCTTTGAGTAGCCTGAACAAGACGCTGTGCAGGGAAGATATACGGAACCTCTTCACTCATGATTGCCTGGATTTCCTGGTAAATTTCCTCTCGTCTGCCTTCATCGACAGTCTTTCTGCCTTCTTCCAATAGCTGATCGACTTTGCTATTTTCATAGAATGCAAGGTTGAATCCAGGGCCCTTACTAGAAGAATGTGCGAAGTACCAAAGATTGTAATCCGGGTCAGCATAATCCGGTGTCCATGCTGCGAGTGCTAACTGATGACCTCCTGAAGTAACAGTCTCCAGGAATGTCGGCCATGCCAGTGTCTTGATTTTCAAGTCAACACCAATCTTTTTAAAGTCTGATTGCATCATGACCGCAATATTCTTACGTACTTCATTATTCTCAGAAATCAGGATCTCCGTTTCAAAACCTTTACCGAGTCCCGCTTCCTCTAGAAGTGCTTTTGCTTTATCAAGGTCAAAATCATATTGCTTCACATCAGGGTTATAACCAAACATTCCTTCAGGGATGATTCCGCCGATACGCTTACCAGCACCCAGAAGAATATCATTATTGATAGAATCGTAGTTTACAGCGTGCGCCAATGCCTGACGCACCTTCACATTGTCAAGAGGTTTCTTCTCTATGTTAATCGCAATATCATCAATCTGGTATCCAGGCTGTGTGATAATATCAATACCTTCTGTACCTTCCATCTGCTTCATTACATCAGGGGAAAGCATAGAGTAATCCAGCAAATCTACTTCGCCTTTTTCTAGCATTAATCTCGCCGTTGAAGGTTCGTTGACAATCATGATATTGACAGTTTTTAATTTAGGTACTTCTCCCCAATAGTTCTCATTTGCTTTTAAAACCATCTTCTGGCCGCGATCCCAGCTTTCAAGAGTGTATGGACCAGAACCGAAATCCTTATCAGCAAGGTAACTTTCACCTAAATCATCGCCATGGTTTTCAGCAAGTTTCGGATTGACGATATTGGCAAACACAGTTCCAAGTGTTTTGATGAATGGGGCAAATGGTTTCTCGAGAGTAATTTTGATTGTATGATCATCCACTATTTCAAAGCTATCCTTTGTGATAACCTTATTAAATTGACCAGCAGCAGATTTTCCAATATCAATGGCACGAGTGAAGGAATACTTAACAGCTTCCGACGTAACAGGGGTACCATCATGGAATTTAGCTTCCTTATTCAAGTAGAATGTGTAGGTCAAGCCATCATCCGAGACATCCCATTTTTCAGCAAGTTGAGGCTTGACTTCAGTATCTGTTCCATCATAAGTAACGAGACGATCATAAAGCATGTAGGTTACACGAAACGATGTATTGGCAGCAGTGCCATGTGGGTCAAGGTGAGGTATATCCTGGTTGGTGGCGAAATTGAAGACTTCTGGATTTCCCGAACCCTTTGGTTCTGCTGGCGTATCGCTCTTGTCTTCGTTCTTCCCCTCTGCAGGTGTTGTCGTCTCCTGGTTATACTTATTACATCCAGTCAAAGCAAGTAACAGAATCAGCGCCATGGTCATCACTTTAAATAAGAAATTCTTCTTCATTTGTTTCCCCCCAGATTTTTAGTGGATTTATCTTACTAGCAAAGCTTTAAAAGGCAGGAATCACCCCTTTCAAAGAAATATAATTACCTATTCTTAGGATCAAGCAAATCTCTCATGCCATCACCCAATAAGTTAAAACCTAATACAGTCAGCAGAATCGCCAAACCGGGAAAGGTAGCTGCCCACCAGGCATCCCGCAGAATTTCCCTGCTCGATGATAGCATAGCTCCCCACTCAGGAGATGGAGGCTGTGCTCCCAGTCCGATAAAACTTAGACCAGCTGCAGCCAAGATGACGAATCCTAAGTCCAGGCTCGCCTGGATGCTTGCTGGAGCAATCGCGTTTGGAATGATTTCTTTAAATAAAATTCTAAAAGGGTTGGCTCCGATCGCCCTGGCTGATTCTATAAACTCAGAGCTCTTGATTGACAGGACAGACGACCGGACAATCCTTGTGTACCACGGCCACCATGTGATCGCTAATGCCAGGAGGACATTTTCAATCGATGGTCCAAGGGCTGCGGCAATGGACATCGACAGGATGATACCTGGAAAGCTGAGGAAAATGTCAGTAAGCCTCATGATTACCTGGTCGACCATACCACCTACATAGCCAGCTATTGCGCCAAGGATGGTGCCGATTGGAAAAGAAATCAAAACGACCATTAATCCAATCTTTAAAGAAATCCGAGTTCCAAAGATAATCCGGCTTAGTATATCCCTTCCTACTTCATCCGTACCGAACAAATGATCGGAACTGGGAGGAAGTAATTTTTGTCCCAGATTTACCTCCAGCGGATCCTTAGGGGCAATCCATGGAGCGAATATGGCTAGAATAATAATCATTACTACCAGGAAAATCCCTAACACTGTTAAAGGACTTTGTAAAATCCGTCTAACCACTTATATTGCCTCCTTTTAATCATAGTTAAGTCGAGGATCGACAACCTGATAGAGTATATCGATGATAAGGTTTACGAGAATGAAGAGAACGGCAATCAGAATGGTGACGGCCATCACAGCTGGAAAGTCCAGATATGTAATGGCATTGACTGCATACTTGCCAAGTCCTGGCCACGAAAACACCGACTCAACGAGCACACTTCCGCCGAGTGAATGGCCAAAGGTCATGCCAAGAAGCGTCATGATCGGCATCATCCCATTCCTTAATGCATGGCCGTAAAGTACTCGCTTTTCTGATCCACCTTTGGCAAAGGCCGTTCTAATATAATCACTTCTTAACACTTCAAGCATTGATGATCTCGTCATTCTTGTGATCATCCCGATTGTTACGGCAGCTTGCGTAATCCCAGGAAGGATTAAATGGATCACAGCTGATTTAAACACCGTCCAATTCCCAGTCAGAAGAGCATCAATTGTGTACATCCCAGTGATTGTCTCCGGAGGAACCAGTCCTGTATCTAACCGTCCTGAACCAGGTAAAACCCCAAGTTTTAAATAGAAGAATAATAGAAAGATAATTCCCAGCCAGAATGCCGGCATGGCCACACCTATGAGTGCCATGACCCTGGCAAATTGGTCAGCTGCTTTATCTTTCTTGCTTGCACTTATGACCCCTAAAGGAATGCCGATTAAAATCGTGATAAACATCGAAAAAAAAGTTAACTCTAAAGTTGCCGGAAAATATTGTTTGATATCCTTCATCACGGGCTGATGAGAATAATTACTGTTTCCAAGATCTCCTTGAAGCAATTTTTTCATGTAATTGGAATATTGAACATATACAGGATCATTCAGGCCCATTTTTTCCTGCAGCTCTTCGATTACCTTCGCATCTGCGTATGGACCTGCAGCCAAACGAGCTGGATCACCTGGAATGGTATTCGAGATGAAGAAAGTTAAAATGCTTATACCAATCAATATTGGTATCATGAGCAGAATCCTTTTTACCGTGTAACGAAGTGCGTCCACCTATCCCGCCTCCTTTTTGGTTATGAAATATGGATTTTTGTTTTCGTAATCTGCTCTGCGTGTACATGAATACATGAAGCCCAGTGTCCCATCACTTTTTCCCTGAGTTCAGGAGTTTCCACTTTACATTCAGGTGTTGCTACTGGACAGCGAGTAT
>NZ_JBAVFI010000021.1:0-4878 GCF_049588175.1 Mesobacillus sp. | reverse complement strand
ATTATGGAATTTTTAGAAACGATGAACTGGTCTTTGATCGCGCCTATACTTGTTATTCAGGGAATCTTATTAATTGTCGCACTGGTCGATTTAGTAAAAATAGAAAAAACCAATGGACCCAAATGGATTTGGGCAATCGTCATACTGCTAATTAATATCATCGGACCAATACTGTATTTCGTATTTGGAAGGAGAAATCATTAATGGCCTTAATTCATGTGGAGAATTTGGAGAAAAGCTTTAAAGATATTAAGGTGATAAAAGGACTCAACTTTGAACTTGAGGCGGGAAAATGCGTAGCTTTGATTGGTGCCAATGGCGCCGGCAAGACAACCACTTTAAAGATGCTGTCAGGATTATTAAAACCCTCCCATGGCAGTATTTGTTTCGAAGGTGTGAAGAAGAGAGATGACATCAGGAAGTTGATTGGCTATCTTCCGCAGCACCCTGTGTTTTATGATTGGATGACAGCGAGTGAATTTTTAGAATACGCCGGTAAACTATCAGGATTAAGCACCATGGAAGCTAAACAACGTTCATATGAGCTTCTTGAGCTGGTAGGTATTTCAGACGCGAGGAACAAAAGAATAAGCAAGTACTCAGGCGGGATGAAGCAGCGTCTGGGAATCGCACAAGCGGTTATTCACAGGCCTAAATTAATTATGCTCGATGAACCTGTTTCTGCCCTCGATCCTTTTGGAAGAAGAGAAGTACTCGAGCTGCTGGAAAAGCTAAAAGATGAAGCAACCGTTTTATTTTCCACCCATATCCTTAATGACGCAGAGGAAGTATGTGAAAGCATTATATTCTTGCATAAAGGTCAAATTATTGAATCCGGGACGATGAACGAATTTCGAGAGAAGTACCAGCAGTCAAAAATTGACCTTGTATTTCAAGAAAGCCCAGAGGTTTATTTAAATGCTCTAACAGATCATCCGGAAGTAATCTCAATACAAGTGGAAGGTTACAAAGCGAGTATTTTAGTGAATGACCTCAATGCAGTTAAGGGGTTGGTCCTGAACATGGCAGTGCAAGGTGATTGGCCGTTGTATAAATATGAAATCAGTTCGATCACTCTGGAGGATGTTTTTATGAAGGTGGTGGGAAAATGAAACAGTGGTTCACCCTTATGAATAAAGAATTTCTGGAGTTGGCAAGAAATTTTAAATGGATATGGGTACCGCTATCCTTTATTTTGCTTGGAGTAATGGACCCGCTGACAACTTATTATATGCCTCAAATACTGGATTCTGTAGGAGGTTTACCCAAGGGAGCAGTCATTGAAATCCCAACCCCCTCTGCAAGTGAAGTATTTATCATGAGTTTGGGAGAATACCAGACAATTGGTATTTTAATCATTACTTTATCTGCGATGGGGATGGTTGCTGGTGAAAGGAAGAGCGGAGTAGCACAAATGATTCTTGTTAAACCCGTGTCCTACATTTCCTATCTTTCTTCCAAATGGGCAAGTACCGTTATTTTAATGATAGTTTCCTTATTTTTTGGTTTATTGGCAAGCTGGTATTATACAGGAGTTTTATTCGATTTCATTCCATTTGGTGATTTTATGTCAGCATTTAGTTTGTATGCACTCTGGATTGCGTTCGTTGTGACCATCGTTATCTTCTGTAGTTCGGTTTTTATACAACCGGGTGCAGCTGGAGCAGTTTCCCTTGCTATTATTATCATAATCAATCTAATTGGAAGTACCTTTTCACATTTGATGCAGTGGAGTCCAACACAGCTGTTGCACTATGCATCTGAAGTACTTGTCTTGGATACTTTGACCGAGGACATCTGGTTTGCCACTGGAATTACTTTCTTGCTAATCATCTTATTGCTTGCTTCTGCAGTTGCTGTTTTTAAAAGCAAGGAACTTGCAGATTAAATTTCCTTTTCTGAACCTGATCCCTTTTGGATCAGGTTTTTTAATATTTTGATAGGATGTAAGAACTGTTTTTAAGTCACGGATTGTCGAAAAATTTAGTTTTTTAGAATCAATAAATGATTCTTTCACCTTATTGCTAGTATTTCGCCAGGGGGAGATTTGTAATTTAATAATTAAAAATACCTAAATTTGTTGCTATATCTGTTGTCGAAGTGTCGATAAAACTATATTGAGAAAATTAAAATTTTAAATATAATGAAAATTAAGAAAAAGGAGGGTTATTATGTCGAAGAGAAAAAAACTTTATGCAGGCACGCTAGCTGTTCTTTTAGGTGCAGCTACCATTTTTAATGCCGGAATTGCCAAAGGAGAGGCAGAAACTTCTGGAAATAAATATCTAGTCATATTTAAGGATCAACAGGGTCTTCCTGCCGGATATGCAGATGCAATCAAGAAGGCCGGCGGTCTAATAGAAGATAAATTGGACAAGCTTGGTGCTGTGGAGGTAACATCTAAAAATGCTAACTTCTTGAATGAAGTCAAGAAGTCCTCGCTTGTTTTAGAGGCAGGTGCAGAGAATATTGTTTACCCGGAACAAACAATAGAATCAGAGACTATTGCAGCGGAAGACCTTACAGAAGGTGCTGATTTTTACAACCAATATATGTGGGACATTAAACAAGTAACCAATGACGGAGCGTCATGGAATCTTCCTGGTGGTACTGGAAAACCGCTATCGGGAGATGACATTGTTGTTGGTGTTATTGACACAGGAATCGATTATAACCATCCAGATTTAAAAGAGAACTACGCAGGCGGGAAGTCATTTGTTCCAGGTTATAATGATCCAATCGATCAGAATAGCCATGGAACGCATGTGGCAGGCTCGATTGCTGCGAAAGGTAAAGCCCTCGGGGTGGGTCCTGATTTAAAGGTTGCTTCATATCGTGTATTTGGTCCAACAGGCGGAGCGGAAACCGCGCATATCGCTGATGCTTTAATGACTGCAGCGGATGATAATGTAGATGTTGTAAATATGTCACTTGGCGGATATGACTGGTTCCAAAATCCAGATTATGCGACAAAAGATATCGTGGCAGACGTACATTTGTTCAACCGTGCGATCCAGTATGCAATCCAAAAGGGAGTTACTGTTGTTGGTTCAGCTGGAAACAATGCGCTGGACTTGAGCAGCCCCGGAAAACTGTCCGGTGAGGATAAGGGTGCAACACATAGAAGCCCAAGCAGCCAGACAATGATCAGAGTCTCCGCCGGAGGAGCATTGAAAAATCTAGCATTTTACTCTAACTACGGTGTTGGTAAAATTGATGTAATGGCTCCTGGTGGAGATTTAGGACCTAATTACGACCCAGCTACTGGTGCAGGCAGAGATAATAGCTATCTTGCTTGGAGTACAGTTCCTTTACTAGATCCTAAAACAAAAGAAGTGATCGGACACGGATATGGTGGAAAGGGCGGAACATCAATGGCAGCACCGAAAACTGCGGCTCTTGCTGGTGTAATCATCGCGAAACACGGAAAAGATAAAATTTCTCCGGCACAGGTAAAAGCGATTATCCAACAATCTGCAGAGGATGTATTCCAGCCTGGCTACGACGAAAAGGCTGGCCATGGATTGATTAATGCTGTTAATGCATTGACCTTGAAATAATTGTAAAAGGAGGGACAGATAAATGAATCTGTCCCTCCTTTTCAATGGTTTTTTATTTATCCTAGTGAATGATTGATCTCCTCTCCAAGTGAATTCATTTAACAATTTAAAAAGATAGAATGTTTAATCTCCTTGATTAATAGAATTAATATGACGAAACAGATTTTCTTCAAGGAGATAATAGATATGAGTATCCAGCAATATTATCAGCAGGCAGCCAATATCAGATTAAACGGTTCTATTGTTTCTGCAGGAATGCTCTCCATTATTTTGACAGTCAGCCTCCTGCTATCCTGGGATATCCCGTTGCTGGTTGTTGCAGTTCCGTTTTTGTCTGTATGTTTTTTACAATATAATAGTTATCTTTTATATCGAAACAGATCTGGAGAAAGCAAGGAATCTAAAAGTCTTTATGGCGAAAAGAATCTTTTATCGCAAAATCACTTAATGATCGCTTTTGCGCCTGCCCCTGCAATTAGGTTGTTATTTTTTACACCTGATGGCATGCTGGCAGGTGAATTGAAAGAGATTGAAATCAAGCTATGGCGCTGGATAATACCTTATTTTATCGATAAAAGGATGACGAAACAGCTTGGGATTTATGATGCGCATGGGCAGCTGATAGGAAGACTGCTTAGTGATCCTGAAAAAACAAAGCTGGTTAACGATAAAGATGAGATCGATGGATTCTTTTATCCAAAAATGAAATCAGGTACTGCTATAGTAGAGGGTGGAAAAAAATTAAAACTAGAAGGCTCAAAATGGTTGAGTTCCGATTTATTTTTCATCCATGCGAATGGCAGAAAGGCTGTTAAGCTTCAAAAAGGGTGGATGCCGCTGGAGTGGTCACAATTTTTTATTGATGCCAATACTCCGGTTTTGACCTTGGATTACAGTTTATCAACTTCCGAACGGCTTGCTGTATTTGCAGCAGTGGCCAATTATTATGAATACTATAATCATTAGAATATTTTCCATTTTTGATATAACTGTTTATCTCCAAGTATTTAGGTTATCAAATAAGTATGATACTTAAGGAGGTAATGTTTTTATGTTAAATCAGCAATATCAATATTGTATTCAGGCATGCATGGAGTGTATTGAAGCTTGTAATGTATGTTTTGATTCTTGCTTGAAAGAAGAGAATGTGAAAATGATGGCTGAGTGTATCAGATTAGACAGAGAGTGTGCTGAAATTTGTGGCCTGGCTGTAACAGCGATGCAGACAAACAGCCATTTCGTCAAACAGATTTGTGGATTGTGCGCAGAAATTTGTGAGACATGCGGAAATGAATGCAAGCAGCATGACCATGACCAT
>NZ_JBAVFI010000020.1:0-1522 GCF_049588175.1 Mesobacillus sp. | reverse complement strand
CTTTTAACCCGACTAAATCCTGCTTCATTCGCTGAAGCAACGCAAGCTTTGATTCAACCTGTTGCTGCTTGCTTTCAAGCTCTTTTTTGTCTTTTTCATGCTGTTCAAGTATATCCTTGTCAGCTTGTACAATCGTTGTCACTGCGCTGACACGGTCAATGAAATCGCTGAAGCTTTGAGCTCCTAGGAGGACGTCCATATAGCTTACAGTTCCCCCGCTAAGCTGCAGGGATCGAGCACGATCCTTAAGCAACTCATTACGCTTTGCGATCCGCTCTTCTAAAACAACGATCTCGCCTTTTAAAACTTCAATTTCTTTATTTGTATCTTCGATTTCAGCATTTTTCGCTGAAATCTTATTGATTGCATCCTCAACAGCCAAATCTAATTTTTCCACTTGTGCTTCAATAGTGTTTTGCTCAGTTTGCAGCTCACCAATCTTGTTCGTCTTTTGCTCAATTTGTTGGTTCACACCAGAGCGCTGGTTTTCAAGCTTATCTTTTTGTGCTTTTAAATCTGAAATATTAGCAGCCGATGCATGATCCAATGTTAATGGGCTTACTAGGGAACCCAGGCTTAAAGTACTGACTACTGCTAGTGAGAGTATCTGTTTTTTCACTAGAACTATACCCCTCTCATACTTTTGATAGTTTCGTAACTTTGTCTTTCTATCTATCGTCTATTGGTTATTAAGTGTTTACTAGTTTTCTAATTACACTTTCAAAAACTTGCGGACGGACATGAGACTTCCCCAGATTCCAATTGCTGCACCCATGATGATCAGGATCGCTGACAATTGATAAACAAACGGGTTGAATTCAAGTAATTTAATGAAATGGTCTTTCAATTTTTCATTGAGGTAATCGTATGCATAGTAGTAGGCACTTGAAACAACTGCAATCGGAATGATTGCCCCAAGTATTCCAAGCCATAATCCCTCAAGGAAGAAAGGCCATCTGATAAAGTTATTCGTTGCCCCTACAAGCCTCATGATTTCAATTTCACGCCTGCGGGCCATAATCGTTATTTTAATCGTGTTCGAAATCAGGAACATCGCTGTAAAAAGAAGTCCTACGATCAGCACAAGGCCGACGTTGCGGCTTATTTTTATAAAACTGAACAGCTGCTCTACCTTGCCCTGCCCATATTTGACAGAGGCTACATATTCAAACTTTTCAATTTTCTTGGCAACATTCATTGTATCGGTTGGATTTTTCGTCTTTATGACGAACACATCATTTAAAGGGTTATCTTGTTCAAAAAGTTTATAGGCTTCTCCTTCGTCACCCATGCTTTTAATCAAAGCATCGAGTTCTTTTTCCTTAGGAGAGTACTTTATATTTTTGATGCCGGGAACCTGTTTGATTCTCTGTTC
The DNA here is from genome assembly GCF_049588175.1 of Mesobacillus sp. Taxonomy (GTDB): domain Bacteria; phylum Bacillota; class Bacilli; order Bacillales; family Cytobacillaceae; genus Mesobacillus. Next base: position 147 of record NZ_JBAVFI010000020.1, on the reverse strand, counting down.
CAATACCGCTTTATCTTTGTCGTTCGCTGCCACATCCACATGGACGCGTATTTCTACATCCTCTTCTATGGTGGATGCTACTTTATTCAGATTCATCATAATGACGAAAAAGACACCGACCAAAAGCAAGGTAACCGTTACGGCACT
>NZ_JBAVFI010000019.1:0-1656 GCF_049588175.1 Mesobacillus sp. | reverse complement strand
GGGAATAAGATTTCTTTTTTCATATCAATGCTCTTGCGGCCCAATTTAAACAGCGCCTTGATTGGTTCATCAAGCGTCGGGATTTCCTGCTCCCTCTCCGCCTGGACCATCCGGTATAAAAAGATTTTGGAGCGTTCCAGAAGCTCAAGTATTTTTCCCTCGAATTCCCCATTCATCTCAGCGCTTCCGGCAGCAAACCGATACGAGAAAAAGTTTTGTGCAAGCAGCAGGTTCTCATTTGTTGACTGGAGCATCCACTTCCTGACTCGGTCCTGCCATTGCAGAACGGTCCCCCTCCATTGCGGCTCGCTTGCCATCATCAAGCCCTTACAGCGGGCGTAACCCGCTTTTTCAAGCGTAGAGGTGATTTCCTTTCCCAGTTTTTCAAAAAAGGTGTGGTCACTTGTTTCACCATAGACCAGGAAGTGGTCCTGATCTGTCAGCATGAATTGTTCACCGCGGCCGCTTGAACCCATTAAGTAAAAGGCAAACGGTACGGGCGGCGTGAGGCCTTGTTTGCGGAGCGCATCAACTGATAATTCTACTGCCCGGCCAATCAATCGGTCATAAAGTCTGGTGATGATTTCTAGCAAGGCAAACACTGGCACTCGGTCCCGGAGCAGCGTATCGGTTATTTCATAAATGGCTGCTTTCACTTCTGACAGGCTTGCTACATCTGACCGCTCAATTTTTTTGATTGTCTTCATCACGCTGTCATTCTTTTTCCGGTGCAAGTCGGTAAAAGTAACAATTCCGGATATCTCGCCGTCATCAACGACTGGCAGGTGCTTGATCCCTTTTAAAAGAATCTCAGAGATCGCATCGTAATAATAGGCGAACCTTGAAATCGTGACTGGATTTGCGGTCATGACCAATTTTGATGGCCCGTCATAGCTTAACCCCTTGGCGACGACTCTTCCGACAATGTCACGCTCCGTGATGATTCCTTTCAGATCATTTCCTTCTATCACAAGCACAGAACTCGTTCTGCCCTCAGCCATTTTTCGAGCTGCCTCCTGGATGGTTGTTTCCGGAGCCACGGATACTACTTTTTCCGACATAAGGTCCTGGACTCTCGTGAGGATTGTTTCACCTTCAGCCATTCCTTTTGCCAGTTTCACCTGTTCTGCAAGCGATCCGTACACATCCTTCAGCCTGATGGATACCTGGGTCAGCAAATAGTCATGAACATTCTGGTCACTCCATCTTTTTGCCAATACGGCATAAGGGATGAGCAGCGCATGGACATCTTCAACCGCCCTTACCTCGACTGTCGCCTGGGGTTTATCTGCTTTTTCCAAACCAAGGAAGTTTGCGAGGCTCGAAAACCCGACAATCTCTCCTTTTTGAATGACCTCGAGCACTTCATCCTGTCCGGCAGCATTTTTCACAAATACTTCTGCAATTCCCTGTAAAACTAGCAAAAGCCCCTGGCGCGGAGTATCAGCCTGGAGCATGATTTCTCTTTTTTGAAAAATTAACGCTTCACATTCCTCGACAAGGGAAAGGGCTGTGCTTTCCTCCACCCCCTGGAATAAGGGGTGGAACTGCACAGCCTTCCATATTTCCTTATAGCGCTTTTGTTCCATCATCATTCATCCATACTTCGCCATCCTTATACACCATCTGTTCAGGATAGCGAAGGTCGAGTACTTC
>NZ_JBAVFI010000018.1:0-4462 GCF_049588175.1 Mesobacillus sp. | reverse complement strand
TTTTCACCCTGTAGGAGTGCTGAAATCCGGTTTGTCGGATCCAATGCGCTGACCAGCTGTACAGTTGATGAGAATGGAGTCGTGCTTTTTACTTTACCAATTAATCCCCTGGCAGTAATAACGGCCATATTTTTTTCAATGCCCTGAGATTTGCCTTTATTGATGATGATAAGCTCGTTCCAGCGATCAGGGCTTCTGGCAATCATAACAGCCTGGATTGGTTCAAAGTCTGAAAGCGACTCTTCTTTATCTAAAATTTCCTGAAGCTCCTCGTTGTCTTTTTCAAGGGAATATACTTTAGCTTCAAGTCGGGCCATATCATCAAGTCGTTTCTTTAATTCTTTGTTTTCCTGATATGTATTTTGCAAGTCTTGAAGGTTTTCAAATAAACCGGCAACATAATGCGCAGGTCTGGAAACAAGGGATTGAACCCAGCTTGTCGAATCTTTTACGAACTGCTCGGGCCAAGTCAATTCTTCCCTTTCCCTTAAAGAAAAGCCAATCAATGCCACGAGGACTATAATGCTCACAAGCAGCATTATCAGGCGTTTGTTAAAAAAGAACTGTGGCATGATCTACACCTCTACAATCTAAAAAATTATGATGACAAGAGAGCAGGGAAGTAGGATGAATTCCTGCTTCCCCTCTCTTTTTTATCTTGATTCTTTTGCTTTATTCTTGAATAGATCGATATGATCCAATGCCTTGCCTGTCCCAATTGCGACACAATCGAGAGGATCTTCAGCAATAAGTACCGGCATTTTTGTTTCTTCACTGATTACCTTGTCCAGATTGCGCAGCAAAGCGCCTCCTCCAGTCAGGACGATTCCCCGGTCCATGATATCTGACGCTAGCTCAGGCGGAGTCTTTTCCAGTGTAAGCTTCACTGCATCCACAATCGCGTATACCGTGTCATGAAGTGCTTTCGCAATTTCCAGAGCTGTGATTTCAATTGTTTTAGGGAGTCCTGTCAAAAGGTCACGTCCGCGGATTTCCATGTTTTCGATGCCTTCAGCGTCACCAGCTGAACCAACTTCCATTTTGATTGTTTCTGCTGTTCTTTCACCGATCATCAGGTTGTACGTTTTGCGGATGTAATTGATGATTGCGTCATCCATTTCATCGCCCGCGATACGGACCGATTGGGAGGTGACAATACCGCCAAGTGAAATGATCGCCACTTCAGTCGTTCCGCCCCCGATATCAACAACCATGCTTCCAGTAGGTTCCCAAACTGGAAGGTTTGCCCCGATTGCTGCTGCAAATGGTTCCTCAATCGTAAAAGCATCCCTGGCCCCAGCCTGACGAGTGGCATCAATCACCGCACGTTCTTCAACAGCCGTGATTCCCGATGGCACGCAAACCATGACATATGGCTTACCTGCAAAAAAGCCTTTATTCTTAGTAGCCATTTTAATATAATACTTCATCATCGTTGCCGTTGTTTCATAATCAGCAATAACCCCGTCCTTCATAGGTCTTAAGGCTACTACATTCCCAGGGGTACGGCCGATCATATTTTTAGCGTCGTTCCCTACTGCGACGATATTCTTAGTATCTGTTTGAAGCGCCACAACGGATGGCTCTCTCAAGACGATTCCTTTTCCTTTTACGTAAACGAGTGTATTAGCGGTACCTAAGTCAATCCCTAGGTCTCTAGTTCCAATTCCAAACATGGTTGTATCTCCCTTTCTGAACATAAATGCAATAAAAGAACAGGCAATCTATTTACAAAGTAAGATGATTGTTTTTTTAGCAGATTTTTTGACAAAAAATTTAATTGTGCCCGCAAAAATCATAAATTATATTATATCTCAACGTCAATCAAAATCCTAGTATCATACATACCCTTTTTCCTTTAAACTAACATATTTATTTTCCCCAATGATTAAATGGTCTAGCAATTCAATTCCGACAATTTTCCCCGATTCGGTCAACCGTTTCGTTACCTCAATATCTTCCCTGCTTGGAGTTGGGTCTCCAGAAGGATGATTATGGACACAGATGACGGAGGCAGCAGACCTGCGGACAGCTTCCTTGAATACTTCACGAGGATGGACGATTGAAGCATTCAGGCTCCCGATGAAAATCGTCTGTCTGTGAATGACCTGATTTTTCGTATTTAAATAAAGACATACAAAATGCTCTTGGGTCAGGAAGCGCATATCGTTCATCAAGTATTTTGCGCCGTCTTCAGGCGAGCGGATTACATAGCGTTCATCAAGAGTATGGTTTGCGATGCGCCTGCCTACTTCAACAGCAGCAAGCACATGAATCGCTTTCGCTTGTCCAATACCTTTAATCTGCGTCAATTCTTCAAGGGTAGCATCTTTTAACAGACGAAGGCCCTCAAACTGGGAAAGCATGCGGTTTGCAAGCTGTAGGACTGATTCTTCTCTTGACCCTGTTCCGAGCAGCAAAGCAAGCAATTCATGATTAGACAGGCTCTGGGGCCCGTTTTGGACAAACCGTTCCCTCGGCCGTTCGTTTTGCGGATAATCTCTGATCATTAATGAATTTGATGACAATTGGTCTTCCTCCCAGTCAATAAATTATGACGAGGGAAGTGTAGAAGAAGTTTCTGTGGCATTCTTTTTAATAAGGAAGGATGTAACCGATGTTTCGAAGCTCCCTAATCAATCTTGATACAGGCAGCCCCATAACAGTGTAATAGTCACCATTGATTTCTTTGACAAGCATGCTTCCAAATCCCTGAATTCCATAGCCGCCTGCTTTATCAAATGGTTCACCGCTCTTAATATAGGTGTCGATTTCTTCATCTGACAAATCCCAGAACGTCACATCTGTTTTTTCATAAAAACGCATTTCCTTCTCTGGTGCTAAAATTGATACCCCCGTGTAAACGGAATGGGTATTTCCAGACAGCTTCCTGAGCATTTCAAAGGCTTCCTGTCCACTAGCAGGCTTCCCAAGGATGATTCCTTCATGCACAACGACTGTATCCGATCCAATAATAAAACAATCCGGAAAATTTACAGCGACTGTTCCTGACTTTCTTGAAGCCAGTTCCATCACTGCTTCAGAAGGGCTCAATTCCTCACTAAAACTTTCATCAGCATCGCTGCTCGAGATTTCAAATTTCAAGCGGAGGTTTTCAAGAAGTTCTTTTCGCCGTGGAGAAGAAGAGGCTAAAATGAGGCGTTGCATATAATCACCTTTCTTTTCTTTTTGCATCTAAGGGAGATACAAACTAATCGTAACAAACTTCCACACTGCAAACAATCTTAAGTATAGACTCTTTTCGTAAACTTTGTGGCTTTTTTGAACAAAAATATTTTTCAATATCGATATTATCCGCTGAAGGCTACATAATGCTTCTTAAACAATTACCAATTCTCGGAAAAATGCGTGATAAAATAATTGCGAAAACAGATAAAACAGCAAAAAAATCAGAGCCTTCAGCTAAATGCTGAAAGCTCTGTTAATTTGCACGATTTCCCGGAAAATATTCTGCTATAAGAATACTGGATTCTCTTGAACTTGAAATTATTTAACTATTGATTGATAAGCGGAGAGGAATGCCAGTAAATCTACTTGCATGCTTGCCAGCTGCTTTCCGTCCTTTGATTTTTGATAGTCTGAAAAGGCTTGGCATGCTCTCTCTATGCTTGCTTTTGCCTTTAAAATATTTTTATCTTTAACAGTCTTGTCGGGAATCTCACTTAACATAATTTGATATTCTACTACTTTTTTCAGAGTCTCAGGTGTTGCTTCTTTTCCACTCGAAAGAATGGAATAAATCTCTGGGGCTTTCTCTAGGACCTTCGCTTCCTCACCGGTTATATTGGCAGCTGTGCCTCCAGGAATTTCAACCGGCTTGGCAAAGACTTCTACCCCCTTAGCCTTAAGCGTGTTACTCATTTGTTTTGCATCCTCGATCGTTCCTGCCGTCCCTAAGTAAATGGCGAACTGTCCATTGACCGGAAAGATTTCAGCCGATACTCCCTGTCCTGCTAGCAAGTTCACGCGTTCCTTTGCTGCATCCTCAGTAGTGAAAATTCCATTTTGCACAACAAACGCAGGTATGCTATTTAGTGTTGCAGAAACACTTCCTACACCTTTACCCTCATCTGTTTTTTCCGGGGCAGGATTTACCTTCGATATTGCAGGTACAACTGGATCAGTATCAGCTGTCACAAATTTTAAAATGGTGACACCAAAAACCGTCCCAAGTATTACAGCGAAAAAGGTCGTAATAAAGATGGTTGAATAAAGACGATTTTTGCGTGGGCCTTTTTGATTCCAAACAGAAATTCCGATACTTTTCTTTTGCTTCTTAGGTTGTTTTGGAGCAATCTTGTATTCCTTTACAATTTCTTCTTCTATTGGATCTGGCAAAACCCAATCGAAACTATCGTCAGCTGATTCCTGGGAAGCTGCCGTTTCATTCAGTGCCTCATCTCTATCACTTTGGACATAATGGTTCCCGTCCTCTTCTTTT
>NZ_JBAVFI010000017.1:0-8628 GCF_049588175.1 Mesobacillus sp. | reverse complement strand
AGTCTTTCGGCGATCCAATGGATGGCTTTTATCATTGCAGGCTCGATCGTCGCACCAATCGCCATTGCGGATATATACCATTTGAACCCTATTGAAACTACAGGGATGGTCCAGCGTACAATGTTTGTACTTGGGATATCAAGTCTGCTTCAGGCTTTGATAGGACATAGATTGCCAATCAACGAAGGGCCAGCAGGGCTTTGGTGGGGAGTTTTCACTATTTATGCAGGGTTAAGCACAACGCTGTTTTCTTCCAAAATCGAAACGCTGCAGGCACTTGAAGGGGCAATGATCATTAGCGGTTTAGTCTTTTTTCTATTAAGTTTATTCAAGTTGATAGAAAAACTGGCTCAATTGTTCACGCCTGTCGTCAATGGTATATATTTGCTCCTGCTGATTATCCAGTTAAGCGGTTCTTTCATGAAAGGCATGATGGGACTGGGCGGGGATATTAATCAAATAGACCTTAAAGTCGCATTGTTCAGCATCGTAATGGTTGCTTTAACATTCTATTTGTCCAGACATCGAATCCGGTGGGTCAGCCAGTATTCAATCCTGGTTAGCCTAGCAGCCGGTTGGATGCTTTATTCATTACTTGGTTTAGGTGAAGGTTTACATTCCTATAAAGGCCCAGCATTTGCTCTGCCTGAAGTTTTCGCTTTCGGTAAGCCGGTATTTGACTCTGGTTTAATGGTGACCTCCGTTTTTATTACCTTCTTGTTGATCACAAATATGCTTGCAAGTATCCGCGTTACTGGGCAGGTTCTGAAAGAAAAAGGATGTGTTGAAGGAGAAATGCGCTATCGTGCAAGTGGCTTTACCGCCGGAGTTAACCAGATTCTTGGAGGTGTGTTCTCTGCAATTGGATCTGTTCCTATTTCAGGAGCAGCTGGTTTTATTGCTACGACAGGAATTACGAGGCTGCTTCCATTTATTATCAGTTCTCTCTTGATCATTGCGGCAAGCCTTTTACCAGGTGCAATGTCGTTCTTTGCTTCGCTGCCAGCACCAGTCGGGTATGCAGTAACTTTTGTCATTTTCGCAAATATGATCGGTATTGCTTTTTCCGAATTCGATCGTGAACCAGACAAGAACAGAACAAGACTTGTCATTGGAATCTCCTTGCTGGCAGGAGTGGGTGCTATGTTCGTCCCTGGTGAAGCATTCAGAGACGTTCCGCCAGCCCTTGTTTCGCTCTTGAACAACGGATTAATCATTGGAACATTGATTGCTGTCGTCACAGACCAATTTACCATGGGCAGGGTGAAACTCAAAAATAAAGCGTGAAATTTCAACATTAGAAACGTTAAACTTTAATCGGTTTAACGTTTTTTTATTTAAAGGCTCTGTTAAACAAGGCTGTTGATTTTCGTTCCAGGCGCTTCGCTTTCCGCGGGGCTGGCGCTGAGCCTCCTCGTCGCTTCGCTCCTGCGGGGTCTCACCTGACCAGCTGCGCCCGCAGGATTCTACGCGCCTTCCACTACAATCAACAGGGTTTAAAATCAACATTCAGCTTTAACAGAGCCTATTTAAAAGAAAAATGCAGGTATTTTCATTTATCGAAAGAAATCATAGGTAATAGGCAAGTTTATGTCTCATCTCATTATTTTAAGTTAAAATGAAAATGGGATATAAATACATTCATAGGAGTGAGTGGCACATGACAATTGAGAATCCAAGCCGGGAAGAAATCGGGAAAATCTTAAAAAAAGCGAAAAGAGTTGCAGTAGTCGGATTAAGTGATAATCCCCAGCGCACCTCATATATGGTGTCACAGGCAATCAGGCTTCCGGCTACGAAATCATACCGGTAAATCCGACTGTTGATGAAGTTCTGGGAGTCAAGGCAGTGAAAACTTTAAAGGAAATTGAAGGCCACATAGATATCGTCAATATATTCCGCCGTTCAGAATACCTTCCAGAACTTGCGAAAGAGTTTGCCGAAATCGATGCTGATGTTTTCTGGGCACAGCTTGGCGTTGAAAATGATGAAGCTTACAACTTTTTAAAGGAAAAAGGCTACACAGTCATCATGGACAGATGCATAAAAGTAGAACATGCAATGACTAGATAATTCTAAAGCGTGGGGACTTATGTTCACACGCTTTCGCTTTTGTTTAAGGCATAAATCCGCCATAATGGAAAGAAACATATTCGTTCGAGGCAGGTATTTTCAATGGAGTTTTTAAACAAGCAGCTCGCCCAGGAAATTGTCGATCGGACAATGGGCATCATCGGCAGGAACATAAATGTGATGGATAACCGAGGAATCATTATTGGCTCTGGAGATAAAAATCGGATTGACAATTACCATGAGGGAGCAGTCATGGTGCTTGATAAGGGACAGGGCTTCGCAATCAGTGAAGTGGAAGCGAAAAAGTTGAATGGCGTTAAAGCGGGTATCAATCTTCCTATTACATTCGAGGGGACAATTGTTGGAGTCATTGGAATCACAGGACCACCTGATGAAATTATTAATTACGGCGAACTTGTTCGGATGGCCGCAGAGCTAAGCCTTCAGCAAGCTGTACTCATGAATGAAATCCAATGGGACGAACGGCTGAGAGAAGAGGTAGTCAGCCAGATACTTCATTTTGAAGGCAAATTTGATTCTCTCTTTCTTGAACGATCTAAACGCCTCGGCATTGACTTGGAGCTGCCAAGATCAGCGATGATAATATTAACTCCAGATCGTAAGAAATCTTTTTCCTTCCTGAAAAACAGGCTGGAAAAAGAAGATTTATTTTTGATGCAGCACGACAGGATTGTCATTTTAAAGAAAATCCCTTCAGGAGAAACTACCAATGTGTTGTCTTATCTAAAAAAAATCGCTGAAGGCTGGCATAATGGAATGAAAGAGTATTTAAAAATGGATGTGAAAATTGCGATTGGGGACTATCATGATGGACTCACCGGCACAGCAAAATCCTATCTTCAGGCATCTAACACACTGATTGCAGGTTTAAAATTAGAAGTTGAAAGGCACATTTTTACTTATAAAGATTATTATCTTCCTGTATTTTTACTTGTGGCATCCAGAGAGGGACTGACCGAGGATTTGGAGCCACTCATCGCGCTTTTATCAAGAAAGGACCCAAAGGGCGAACTGACTGAAACATTACGAGTGTATATCGAAACGAATGGGGACATGAATGGTACTGCGCACCAGCTATACATACATCGAAACACATTAAGGTACAGGCTGGATAAAATCACTGAAATCACAGGCAAGGATCCCCGAAAAACAACCGAGTTGCTGCATCTTTATATTGCACTATTAAATCACGTTATGAAATAGTTGTGCATTTGCACAAAAGACCTGTTCTAATACAGGTCTTTTTTTGCACGATTGTATAATGAAAAGCAATTAGATAGCGCTTACAATAAGGTTACAACAACATAAGAGGAGGAATTTCAGTGGATGTACAAGTAAGCGCTTTCGGCGCAATAGTAGCACTTATTGTCGCAATTTTTCTTATTCTTAAAAAAGTATCCCCAGCATACGGAATGATTGCAGGCGCCCTTATCGGTGGGCTTGTGGGCGGTGTTGATGTCACGAATACCGTTACATTGATGATGGAAGGTGCTAAAGGCATCATTCCTGCAGTTTTGAGAATTTTGGCTGCTGGTGTGCTTGCAGGTGTACTGATTGAATCAGGTGCAGCAGCTGTAATTGCTGAGACGATTGTGAAAAAAGTAGGCGAAACCCGTGCTTTGCTTGCACTTGCAATTGCAACAATGATCCTGACAACCGTTGGAGTATTCATCGACGTAGCGGTAATTACTGTATCTCCTATCGCATTGGCTATCGCTAACAGAGCAGGCATCTCTAAAACAGCTATCTTGCTTGCTATGATCGGTGGCGGTAAAGCAGGCAATATCATGTCACCAAATCCGAATGCAATTGCTGCAGCAGATGCTTTCCAAATCCCTTTGACTTCTGTTATGGCGGCTGGAATTATCCCAGCAATCTTCGGACTTACTGTCACGTATATTTTAGCTAAGAAGCTAGTGAACAAAGGTTCAATAGTTACAGCAAAGGAAAGTGAGACGCAGCACAACGGAAAGCTGCCGCTGATTTTTCCGGCTATCGTCGCTCCATTAGTCACGATTGTCCTGCTTGCTCTTCGCCCGTTGTTTGATATCAATATTGACCCAATGATCGCATTGCCAGTCGGTGGGATCGCAGGTGCTCTGGCAATGGGTCACATTAGAAAAATCAATGATTATGCTGTTGCAGGCCTTGGCAAAATGACAGGTGTTGCAATCATGCTTCTTGGAACAGGTACACTTGCTGGGATTATCGCTAATTCAGGTTTGAAGGATGTTGTTATAAATAGTTTAGAAGCTTTAGGTCTGCCTGGTTATGTACTCGCTCCTGTATCTGGTATCTTCATGTCAGCCGCTACAGCCTCAACTACTGCAGGTACAGCAGTTGCATCACAGGTGTTCGGATCAACCATTCTTGAAATGGGTGTAACAGCATTAGCAGGTGCCGCAATGGTTCATGCTGGTGCTACGGTACTTGACCACCTGCCACACGGAAGCTTCTTCCATGCAACAGGTGGCAGTGTAAATATGGAAATAAAAGAGCGCCTTAAAGTAATCCCTTACGAAACTATAATTGGTTTAACTTTAGCAATTGTGTCCACGTTGATTTTTGGAATATTTAAGTTCTTCGGATAAGGATTTTTCACTATTTAATAGGTTTATCCAGTTTTGATTATCCGGATCCAGCAATGAAAGGGGAAGCCGCGCATGAAAATCGTAATAGCGCCAGATTCTTTTAAAGAAAGCCTCACTGCTCTTGAAGTAGCACAAGCAATAGAGAAAGGGATGAAAAAGGTTCTTCCGGATGCTGACTTTATTAAAGTTCCCATGGCTGATGGCGGGGAAGGAACAGTCCAATCACTCGTAGATGCGACAGGGGGAAAAATCATTTCGAAAACGGTCACAGGACCACTCGGAGAACCCGTCGAAGCATTTTTTGGAATATCGGGTGATGAAAAGACCGCTGTAATTGAAATGGCTGCCGCTTCTGGTTTGCATCTTGTTCCAGCTGAAAAAAGAAATCCATTAATCACAACTACAAGGGGTACAGGTGAATTAATAGCAGCCGCTCTTGATTATGGAATCGAACGAATCATTATTGGAATTGGCGGCAGCGCTACGAACGATGGCGGAGCCGGCATGGCAAAAGCTCTCGGCATCAAGCTGCTTAATTCTGAAGGAAACGAAATAGGTGATGGAGGGGGTGCACTGGGAGACATCGCCGCAATTGATATGGCCAATATTGATCTTCGCGTAGCAACTGTTTCAATCGAAGTTGCATGTGATGTCGATAACCCGCTTACTGGACCAAAAGGCGCTTCCAGCATATTCGGACCTCAAAAAGGGGCTAACCCTGAAATGGTGAGACTATTGGATGGAAACCTGCATCATTTTGCAGAAATGATCCTTAGAGATGTCGGCAAGGATATCGAACAGATTGCTGGCGCCGGTGCTGCCGGCGGTCTCGGCGCTGGTCTTATGGCATTCCTGTCTGCCGAGCTTAAAAGGGGCGTAGATATTGTCCTTGAGGCTACGGCACTTGAAGGTCAGCTTAAGGATGCAGATTTCGTCATCACTGGAGAAGGAAAGATTGATGCACAGACGGTTTTTGGCAAAACGCCAATTGGAGTTGCAAAAGCAGCAAAAAAACACAGTATTCCTGTCATAGCAATCGCAGGCAATGTTGGCACTGATAGCCATGTTGTTCATGAGCATGGAGTAGATGCCGTTTTCAGCATTGTACCTGGAATTATTCCGCTGTCAGATGCATTCGAGAATGCAAGTGTATATGTGGAAAGACTTGCTGAAAATATAGCCTCTGTGATTAAATTAAGTAAATAAAAGAAAGAAGAAAGCCGCGAGCTGTGTATGATCAGCATCGCGGCTTTCTTACGTTTAGAAGAGATAGTAAAAGGTTATTGTTGATTAACAAACTCAATTTAGTGATTGGAAATCATCTGTAAAGTTCAGTCCAGTCATAGAAAATAAAAAACACCTATTTAAGGTGCATTCGACAAAAAATGTATTTGAATTATAAATATGCACATAGTAAAATGGAAGTTGATTCTAATAAAAGCGTTGGTATATATACGCAAAAACTCTAATATAACATTAACACAAAGAAAAACAAATGTCAAATAAAAGAGCTTGATTTTGGGGAGTGAATTTTCATGGAAGAAAAACAGCTTAAAAACTTAGAAAATGAACAGAACCGTGTGGGTTCCATCATAAAGGAGATCGACAAAAAAGCGAAAAAATGGAATGAAAGCTCTAGTGGGGTTGGCACAGATGCTCGCCAGTTAAGAAAAACATTCTGGGAAGACGTTACTGTTAACTTCGATGAATCCGATGATGTCGAAGAAACATTCACTAGTATCAAACAGCAAGCAGCACTCCTTTCAGAACGTGAACGTACACAATCTCAAATGATCAAGCAGCTGAAAACTCTATCCCGTCTTAGATTTTCCCCCTATTTTGGCAGGGTTGATTTTCAGGAGAATGGTGAGAGCCAGACAGAAAAGATATACCTCGGTATCGCTTCGCTAATGGATGAAAAAGAAGAAAATTTCCTTATCTATGACTGGCGTGCACCGATTTCGGGCCTGTATTATGACTACTCCCCAGGACCAGCTAACTATAAAACTGATACTGACATGATCGAAGGAATAATGGAGCTTAAACGCCAATTTGTCATCAAGGCCGGAAAAATTAAAGCAATGTTTGAAACCGGTGTAACAATCGGTGACGAGATGCTCCAGGAAGTATTAGGCAACAACGCTGACACGCAAATGAAGACAATTGTAGCGACAATCCAAAAGGAACAAAACCAGATTATCCGAAATGACTCCAGCAGCCTTGTTGTTGTCCAGGGGGTTGCCGGAAGCGGTAAGACATCCGCGGCCATGCAGCGGGTGGCTTACCTTTTATATAGATACAGGAATATCATAAAGTCAGAAAACATCATGCTTTTCTCACCAAATCCTTTATTCAACAGCTATGTAGCCACTGTACTGCCTGAGCTAGGTGAAGAAAATATGCAGCAGGCAACATTCCAGGAGTATCTGGCTACAAGATTTGGAAGTGATTATACACTTGAGGATCCTTTTGAACAAATGGAGTTTTTATTAGAAGCTGAAAAAGATGAAGCATTTTTTGTTCGCAAAGACAGCATTCGATTTAAATCCAGCCTTGATTTTAAATTCCTATTAGACAGATATGCTGAAAAATTATCAACAGAAAAACTCCCTTTTAAAAACATAGGTTTTAAAAAGCGGATTATGATTTCTAAGCAGGACATCTCTGCCTTCTACGAATCCATTGACAAAACGATTTCGATACCAAATAGGATACAGCTGGTTAAAGAGTGGCTCGTCAAGGAATTGAAAAAGAAATCAAAAATTGAACAAAAACAAGAATGGGTAGAAAGAGAGATCCAATTCCTTGAAAAAGAGCATTATCTAGAAGCATTTAAACAGAGCCAGCAAAAACAAGGTGCTGCAAATGATACGTTCAATGATTATGAACGCGAACAAAAATGGCTTACTGAAATGGTTGTTAAAAAACGATTTAAGCCACTGTTTAACTCTGTTAAAAAACTTAGGTTTGTTGATACTAGAGCCCTTTTTATCGACTTTTTTAAACATAGTCAAACTACAAATGCTATTTTCCCTGAGGGCTGGGAAAAATCATGTGCCATTTCAATCAGCAATTTAGAAAAACGTTTCATAGCATATGAGGACGCAACTCCGTTTTTATATTTGCAAGACTTAGTGGAAGGAAGAAAATCAAATACATCGATTCGCCATGTATTCATCGATGAAGCACAGGATTATACACCATTCCAATTTGCTTATATTAAAATGATGTTCCCTTACAGCAAAATGACGCTGCTCGGAGATATAAACCAGGCAATCTATTCGGGTCCTACAGGAGCTCCAACCATTTTGGCAGAATCCGAACTTGATTTTGGAGCAAAAGAAACCTATAGATTAACAAAGACCTATCGCTCCACCAGGCAGATTGTGGAATTCACCCGCCAGTTGATTGATGGAGGAGAATTAATTGAACCATTTAACAGAACAGGTCCAAAACCAGTGATTGTTCAGGTTGAAGACATGAATGATCAAGTAACCAAAGTTAGTAGAATAATTGAGAACATGCAAGCAGCGGGACACAAAAATATCGCGATCATCTGCAAGACTGCAAAGGGAAGCAAATCAGCCTTCGAAGCAATCCAACAAAAGCACGATGCAAGACTGATTGAAAAAGGCACATTAACATTTGAATCAGGCATTAATGTAGTGCCAGCGTATCTTGCTAAAGGAATAGAATTCGATGCCGTCCTGATCTTCGATGCTTCTGAATATCAAAGAGAAGAAGAGAGGAAATTGCTGTATACCGCCTGTACGAGGGCCATGCATGAATTGTTTGTTCTATCGGCAGGGAAAATGAGTCCATTGCTGGACAGAGCAGCTAAAGAAACATATGTTCTGCAATAATACACATATAGATTTTTTGCATAGATTGTTTCCTCAAATTAAAAATACAGTTTTTCAATAATTGTTTGGTAATCTGTATC
>NZ_JBAVFI010000016.1:0-1830 GCF_049588175.1 Mesobacillus sp. | reverse complement strand
TGATGAAACACTTGACCGCACCACTGATGAAACGGGCATGGTCAAGGATTTCACGCTTGAGCAAATAAAGAGGCTTGATGCAGGTACCTGGTTTAATGAAACTTTCCCCCAGAAGGCAAAGCCGGATTATCTGGGTCTGCAGGTGCCAACTCTAAGAGAAATAATTGAACGCATGGGTCCTAAAGCAAGGTATTATATCGAAACCAAATCACCTGAATTCTATCCTGGAATGGAAGAAAAGCTTCTTGATATTTTATATGAATACAATCTTGTCGGTGAGAATCAGCCTGTTGGCAAGATCATGATCCAGTCTTTCAGTGCGGAGAGCCTGAAAAAAATCCATCAGATGGATGAATCCATCCCCTTGGTCCAGCTATTGTCCTACTATGCACCCGCCATCATAACGAATGAGGAAGTAGCGAAGATCAAGGCATATGCAGTCGGAATTGGAATGCATTATACTGCCATAAGCCCCGGCTATGTAAAAAAGGTCCGGGATTCCGGATTACTGATCTATCCTTATACAGTGAATGAGAAAGAGGATATGGAGATGCTGTTAGATTGGGGAGTTACCGGAATGTTCACCAATTACCCTGATCGACTAAACGAAGTGATAGGAAAAAGACTTAGGATGCCATAAAGAAAGCTGCCTTGCTAAGGCAGCTTTCTTTATGGCATTTAGTTTTCAAAGGATTTTACTACCCGTTTTCAATTTCAAGATGCTTTTTTAAAAGAGATTGAAGCCTTAGCTGCTCTTCTTGGGGTACAACAAGGAAATATAATTCTTTACCGAACTCCTCATCGTAAATTCTTTGACCCTCCCCCTTCACTTCATTTTGATGGATCTGTTTTCTGGCATCCTTATAATTTTGCTGAATATCCTTCATCTCGCTAAACGTCAGATTGGTCTTGATGTTATCGCCCAAGACATCTAAGATCGATTCATACCTTGCGAGTGATGTAACACTGGCACCTTTATCTATAATGGCCTTAATTACCTCTCGCTGGCGTATCTGTCTGCCGAAATCACCGCGTTTATCTTCGTAACGCATCCTGATAAACTTCAATGCATCGTTCCCATCTAACTCTACTTCACCAGCAGGAAAATTGGTTCCGCCATAGGCAAAATTCAAATCATTAAAAACGGTAATTCCATCCAAAGCATCCACTATTTCTTTAAAACTTTCCATATTGACTTTAATAAAGTAATCAATTGGAATATCAAGGAATTGTTCAACCGTTGCAACTGCCATTTCGGCTCCTCCGTAGGCAAATGCATGGTTGATTTTTGTTACTTTATCAAGACCGGCAATCTTTGTCCTGGTATCTCGAGGGATGCTGAGCATTTCGACTGATTTTGTATTTGTATTTACAGACAGCACGATCATCGTATCAGATCTTCCCCCGTCATTTGCCCGTTCATCGACACCGAGCAACAACACAGAAAATGGTTCTTTTTTCTGGAAGGATAATTGTTCTTCCCTTTTTTCTGATTTTTCCCGATCAAGTGGCTGATGCATCGTTTCCACTGTCGCTGTAACCGATTTATAAACAGAATATGTATAAAAGCCAGCGGAAATGGCGAGGAGCAAGGCCAGGATTCCAAAGAATTTTAATACCCTTTTCTTTTTATTCATTTACATCTAATCTCCTCTTATAAAATTCAGTGTTAACCAATTTCAACTGTCAGCCCTGGCCAAGTGGATTTCCAGTTTTTTGTTTCCAGCCTTTTTTTATATATGTTCATTAATTCTTTTGATGACCTAAAAACCGGGGTTGGTTTTAATTGTAATGTCACAGCATCAAGTATTCCATAGGGTGCAATTAAGC
>NZ_JBAVFI010000015.1:0-4836 GCF_049588175.1 Mesobacillus sp. | reverse complement strand
AAATAACCACGCGAACGTCTGGATCGGTATGCAGGCTTTCAACTGTATTTCCTAGCTCCTTTAGTGTTTCATAATTAAAGCAGTTCAGTGATTCAGGACGATCAATCGTGATATAAGCGATATGCTGCTCTTTCTGAAATTTGATATTTTTCATTTAGTTCTCTCCTATATTTTCGATAATCGTTGCGATTCCCTGACCTACCCCGACGCACATTGTCGCAAGACCATATTTCGAATCACGCTTTTTCATTTCATACAAAAGAGTCGTTAAAATCCTAGCACCGCTCGCTCCAAGTGGATGTCCAAAAGCGATAGCACCACCGTTGACATTGACTCGTGACTGGTCGAGACCTAATTCCTGGATGCAGCCCAGAGACTGGGCTGCGAATGCTTCGTTTAGCTCAATAAGGTCAATGTCAGCAACAGATAGTCCAGCCCGTTTTAAGGCTTTTTCCACAGCATAAACCGGTCCCATGCCCATAATGGATGGCTCCAGGCCTGCCGTTGCTGAAACAACATATCGGGCCAGCGGCTTCACTCCTAGTTCGTCTGCTTTTTCCCGGCTCATCAACAGTAATGCAGAAGCACCATCGTTTACTCCGGATGCATTGCCGGCAGTAACCGTTCCATCCTTGAAGAGCGGCTTCAGCTTTGCCAATTTTTCAGCTGTCGTACCAGGACGCGGATGTTCATCCCGGTCAATGATTGTCTTATTACCCTTTTTATCCACATAAATAACAGGGACAATCTCGTTTTCAAAACGCCCTGCCTCCATAGCCTTTTGCGCGCGAAGCTGGCTTTCAGCAGCAAATTCATCCTGAGCCGCACGGGAAATATCATACTTTTTCGCTACGTTTTCAGCTGTTTCCGGCATACTGTCCGTACCGTACATTTCCTTAAGCTTATCATTCACGAATCGCCAGCCAATCGTTGTGTCGAACATCTCCATATTTCCTCTTGGAAACTCTGCCTCCGGCTTTGCCATGACAAATGGTGCTCGTGTCATGCTTTCGGTTCCTCCCGCGATGAAAATGTCACCTTCTCCGGCTAAAATTGCTCTAGCCGCATAGTTTACTGCATCTAACCCCGATCCGCACAAACGATTGATGGTTGTCCCAGCGACCTCTACAGGAAGGCCAGCTAATAGACCTGACATCCGGGCAACATTGCGGTTATCTTCACCTGCCTGGTTTGCATTCCCAAGCACGACTTCTTCAATTCCTGCTGGAAGAACGCCTGGATTTCGTTCGATTAGCGCCTTGATGACAACTGCTCCTAAATCATCCGGACGGATCTGGCGCAGGCTGCCGTTATATCTTCCAATCGGAGTCCTGACTGCATCAACAATTACAACCTCTCTCATCGTCATCCTCCTTTACTTAGTCGAACCAGCTGTTTCTGGCGAAGTTCTATAATCATAGACGCCGCGGCCGGTTTTCCTTCCAAGCCGTCCTGCTTTCACGTATTGCTCCAGCAGCGGCGCCGGTCTATATTTTTCACCTAGCTTTTCATGCAAGTATTTCAGATTATTGAGACGTGTATCCAATCCTACCAAATCACCTAATTCGAAAGGACCCATTGGATAATTCAGCCCAAGTCTGATTGCCTTATCAATTTCCTCCGCTGTACCTACACCTTCCTGTAGCATGTAAAATGCTTCATTTCCGACAAGCGCGCTGATCCTGCTTGTCACAAAACCAGGGAATTCATTGACGACGACCGTTTCTTTACCCATTTGAATAGCAGCCTGCTTGATGGCTTCTGCAGTTTCATCGCTTGTTTCCAGACCACGGACAATTTCTACGAGTGGCATTTTATGGACTGGATTGAAAAAGTGCATGGCAATCACTTTCTCAGGACGTTTGGTAAAAGATGCGATCTCAGTTGGACTCATCGTTGATGTGTTCGATGCAAACAGACAGTGTGCTGGTGCATGCTGGTCGATGACCTCAAAAATCGTCTTTTTAATATCCATTTTTTCCGGTACCGCCTCAATGATTAAATCAGCATCCTTGACGTTATCAACAAGAAAATTAGAATATGTAAGTCTTGATTTTGCTGATTCCATATCCTCTGCAGTGATTTTACCGCGCGCCATGCCTTTTTCAAAAATGCTGTTGATTTCCTGCTCTGCATTGCGCAGCTGCTTTTCTTCAACATCAATCAAAACTGTATCAAAGCCGCCTAAACAGCTGACATAGGCGATACCTCTGCCCATGACACCAGAACCGATTACGACGAGTTTCTTCATTATAATTGTCCTCCATTTTTAAAATTGGCTTTGCTGAACCTGTCTGTTGATTTCCGATGGACTCAAAATATTGCACAATCAACAATGAGCTTTATTTATGCCTAAAAAATCAAAGGCGAGCACTCTCGTTAAGGAGTGCTCGCCACCTTTTTACAGATTAAACGGGTTTAGCGGGCGGCTGCCATAATAAGAGACGATACTCTTGGTTTCTGTATATAGATCCAGTGTTTCGATACACAGCTCACGGCCAAAACCAGATTGCTTATAGCCTCCGAATGGTGTTCCTGGGAATGCTGAGAATGGGCAGTTAACCATCACGATACCAGCCTGGATTAGCTTAGAAACTCTTGTCGCACGCCCATAATCCTTCGTCCAGATTGCTGAACCGAGTCCATACTCACTATCATTCGCAAGCTTGACAGCTTCTTTTTCATCTTTAAATTTCATGACCACTACTACCGGCCCAAAGATTTCTTCTTTTACTGCCTTCATGCTGTGGTTTGTTTCAGCAATGATTGTAGGCTCATACCAGTAGCCATTCTCATAGCCTTCAATGGTAGCAGTCTTGCCGCCAGTCAAAATTTCTGCTCCATCTGCCTGTGCAGATTTTACATAGCCATCGATTACATTTAACTGATCCTCGCTGATAACAGCACCGACATGGGTTTCTTTATCAAACGGGTTTCCAAGCTTCAGCTGCTTCGTTTTAGCGACGAATTTTTCCATAAACTCATCGTATACATTCTCATGAACATACAGTCTTGAGCGTGCTTCACACGACTGTCCAGTGTTATAGAAGATTCCGAACAAGGATCCATCTACAGCCGCATCTATGTCTGCATCATCAAAAATGATGCTTGGAGATTTGCCGCCTAATTCCAATGTCACGCGTTTAAGAGTTTGAGAGGCTCTTGCCATGATATCTTTTCCGATTGGCGTTGAACCAGTGAAGGCTACTTTATCTACCTTTTCATGTTCAACAAGATAGTTGCCGATTTCTGAACCAGATCCAGGAATGACGTTTACCACACCCTCAGGTACGCCAGCTTCAATACAGATTTCACCAAGAACGATTGCTGTCAAAGGTGTCAGTGATGCAGGTTTTACAATAACCGAACAGCCAACGGCAATAGCCGGAGCGATTTTCCATGCAGCCATCATTAATGGATAATTCCAAGGAATGATTTGTGCACAAACGCCAACAGGCTCTTTTTCGGTGATGTTCTGGAATGCTCCTGGCAGACTGTTGACAGAGCCGCGGTGGCTCACAATCGCACCTGCATAAAACTCGAAATCTTCAATTGCCTGCATTACCTGTCCCTGGGCAGCAGCAAGAGATTTACCTGTATCTAAAATCTCCAATTCTACCAGCTCGTTGAAACGGGATCTCATGATTGAGGCAATTTTATTCAAAGTACGAGAGCGCTTGTTAACAGGAAAATGACGCCACTTTCCGAAATCGAAGGCATTTCTTGCCGCCTGTACTGCCAGTTCAGCATCTTCTTTGGATGCTTTCGCAACTGTAGCAACCTCTTCACCTGTTGCTGGATTAAAGACTGTATATGTTTCACCGTTAGTGCTATCCTGGCGAACTCCGTTAATAATCAGCTGATATGTTTCGCGTTTAACTGACATTGTTTCAAATTTTTGTTCTTTAACTGTTGTCACCCGTACCATCTCCTTTAGTGAATTCTTTTACTCGCCTTTGAAAACTGGTTTTCTTTTTTCCAAAAACGCTAGGACGCCTTCCTTATGGTCTGCCGTCTGTCCTGCAATTCTTTGGCTTTGGGCGTCTCTCTCTAAAAACTCTTCAAGATTGGAATGCCAGCTTGCCTTCAGGCTTCTTTTTATTAAACTGATTGCTTTCGTTGGCATGTTTGCAAGTCTTTCGGCAAAAGCAGCTACCTTTTCGTCCCACTCATCCATCGGAATGACCTCTGTTACAAGGCCGAGCTCCTTTGCTTTTTCAGCTGGAACTTTTTCACCAAATGCGGCTAGTTCCATTGCTTTTGCGTGACCAATAAGCCTTGGCAGGTAAAATAGATTACCAGCATCCGGAACGAGTCCGACATGGATGAAAGCTTCTACAAAGCTAGCTTTTTCAGATGCAATGCGGAAATCACAGGCAAGGGCCAGGCTCATTCCTGCGCCGGCGGCTACTCCGTTCACGGCGGCAATGACTGGTTTTTCACAACGGTCCAACTCAAGAAGCATCGGGTTATACCGCTTCCGAAGTACTTCCCCGTGGTCCATATTTTCAGATACACCCGAGAGGTCTTCACCGGAACAGAATGCTCGGCCTGCTCCAGTCAGGACAAGGGCACGGACGCTTTTATCGCGGGAAGCATTTTTGATGGCTGTCTGAATTTCCTTATTTAACTGCTCTGTGAAGGCATTCAATTTATCAGGGCGGTTCAGGGTAATGTAGGCTACCTGATTCCGCACTTCATACAAAACGGTTTCAAACACAGCTATGTACCCCCTTATTTCCCTTTAAACTCCGGCTTTCTTTTTTCCTTGAAAGCCTTCATGCCTTCTTTCTGATCTTCAGTGGCAAAAAGCATATAGAAATTCTTGCGCTCATA
>NZ_JBAVFI010000014.1:0-9910 GCF_049588175.1 Mesobacillus sp. | reverse complement strand
CGCGGAATAGAATTGTCTAAAAAGACTTGAACATTAGAAAGAGATTTATTCAGCCCACCTAAACGTATTTTTTAAGTATAATTTCTCCTCTATCTGAATCAAAAGTTATAAAATTTTACTCTACAGGCTAGAAAAATAAATAATACGAAAAAAATATCAAAAAAACATATACAAACACTAAATTATTATGGTAATATAAACAACGTTGTCACCGAATCGACAAAATGCGATAAGAACTGCAAGCTTGAGAAGAGACAGTTGTTCAATCGTAATTAATACGAGCCATTAGCTCAGTCGGTAGAGCATCTGACTTTTAATCAGAGGGTCGAAGGTTCGAGTCCTTCATGGCTCACCATTTCTATTATGGCCCCTTGGTCAAGCGGTTAAGACACCGCCCTTTCACGGCGGTAACACGGGTTCGAATCCCGTAGGGGTCACTTTAATACATATTTATTACGGCTCAGTAGCTCAGTCGGTAGAGCAGGTTTCTTGCTCCGTTGTATTGGCTTCTGTGGAAACCTGCGAGAAAGACCGAGAGGTCATTCGAGCAAAGGGTCCTAAACAAAACAAAGTTTAGGATACAATATTATCATGGCTCAGTAGCTCAGTCGGTAGAGCAAAGGACTGAAAATCCTTGTGTCGGCGGTTCGATTCCGTCCTGAGCCATTAAAAAAGGGAGCGTGTCATATGACATGCTCCTTTTTTTGTTTATTTGTAACACAATTGTAATATTACTGATAATTTTCATCATGCACAACTGGATTATGTTGAAAAAAAGTAAAAAAAAGATTCCCCTCCCAAAAGTAGGATAAAAGCCTTAGTATGACTGGGTTTTTACCTCAGTTTCAATAAAAAAATACCGGCATGCGTTACCAAATTACTTACAAAAAACGTAATTTAATGTCAGCTATTATACATTTTTGTTACATAATGAAGTCTAGCATTCTTATTGATACATTTTATGGTAAAGTATAAAGGTACAATTTTCTGAAATTGGTTATATAGTACTAGATTTATATATTTTGTTTTACCGTAGTGTAGGAGGATCAGAATGAAGAATTTAAAAAAGAAGCTGTCCAGTCTTGCCGGCAAAACATCTAAAACGGCAATCAAGAAGTCAATCATGGCTGCAGTCACTGTAGCTGCTTTGTCATTGGGTGCTGGTAACGTCGCATTTGCTGCTGAGTCAAATCTAACAACTGTATATTATGTCTATTTAAATGATAAATTCGTAGGAACTGTAGCGGATAAAGCTGAAGTTGAAAAAATGGTTGAAGAGAAGTTAACATCTGTTCAAAAAGAATATAAAGATCTTGATGTTGACCTTGGACTTGATGTTTCTTTTATTCCTGAACAGGTTTTTTCTTCGGCGGCAAATGCTGCTAGTTCAGAGGTGTTAAGTGCAATCAAAAGTCAAATGGCTGTTCAGGCCGAAGCATCAGCTCTTGTTATTGACGGTGAGCCTGTAGCTTACTTAAAGAATCAGGAGGCATCTGAAGAAGTCCTGAAAAAAATGATGCTTGAATATGTAAGTGAAGAAGAATTAGCTGGAGTGGAGAATAGAAAGAAATCTCCTAATTTACCAATACCCGAAGTGAAAGAAAATGAAACTCGTATATTAGACGTTCGTTTTACGAAAAATGTTTCGCAATCATCAGAAAAAATTAACCCGGAAAAAATCTTAACGGTTGAAGAAGCGATTAAGCTTCTTAAAAAGGGCACGCTTGAAGAACAGAAGTACCAGGTTAAAGACGGGGATGTCTTAAGCAGCATTGCAAGCTCACATAATCTGAAGCTAACTCAATTACTTTCATTAAACAAAGGGCTTAATGAGGATTCAGTTTTGAAGCCTGGCCAGGAGCTTAATGTAACGGTGTTAAAGCCTTTTGTAGAAGTGGTTGTTGATCGCCAGGCTTATGTAAAGGAAGAAGTTGCATTTCAAAAAGAGGTTGTAAATAACCCGAAAATGTTCAAAGGCGATACGAAAAAGCAGCAAACTGGCAAGAATGGTGTAAACGGAAAAATTTATGTAACATCAGAAAAAAATGGTCAGGTTGTAAAAAAAGAAGCGATTAAAACAGAAGTACTTCAGCAACCGGTAAATGAAATCACCATCAGAGGAACAAAGGTTATGCCTTCTCGTGGAGACGGTACCTTTGTATGGCCGACTAACGGTGGTTATATATCAAGTCAGCAAGGATATCGCTGGAGCAGGATGCATAAAGGAATTGACATCGCCAGGCCTAGTAACTATACAATTAAAGCCGTTGATAACGGAGTGATTGTTTCAGCTGGTAATAATAATGATGGATACGGCAATAAAATCATAATTGACCATCAAAATGGGTATAGAACGATGTATGCTCATCTTGCCTCTATTACAGTAAGCACGGGCCAGACAGTAGCTCGCGGTTCAAAGATTGGCGTTATGGGAAGGACAGGCAATTCTACTGGAATCCATCTCCATTTTGAAGTTTATCAAAATGGGAAGTTGATCAATCCAATGTCTAAACTCAATCGCTAAACTTATATGGAAAGAAGTCTCTAGACCACCTAGAGACTTTTTTCATTAAATCGGGCAGTTTTTTTATTGTAATGGACAGGATTGGTACAATTGGGAAGAGAAGAAGAGAAGTTATATAACAGATAAATTCAGTTTTTTGCTGATTTAAAGTAAAATAGATAAGATAGGATTATTATAAAGTAGGCAACGGCCTGTATTAGAAAGAAACAGGCAAGTTTAACAAGCCATAAAGCAAACAAAAATTTATACAGGGATTTATTTTGGCTAAAAAAGGAGAATTGGTATGGAGAAAAAAATCTTGGTTGTAGATGACGAAAAACCAATTGCAGATATTTTACAGTTCAACTTGAAAAAAGAAGGCTATGATGTTTATTGTGCTTATGATGGAAACCAGGCAATTGAAATGGTAGAGGAAATCCAGCCGGATTTAATCTTACTTGATATCATGCTGCCAATGCGTGACGGTATGGAAGTATGCCGTGAGGTCCGTAAGAAATATGAAATGCCGATCATCATGCTGACGGCTAAAGACTCTGAGATTGACAAGGTTTTAGGCCTTGAACTTGGTGCTGATGATTATGTCACGAAACCATTCAGCACAAGGGAGTTAATTGCAAGGGTTAAAGCTAACCTGCGCCGTCACCAGCAAATTGCCGCACAGGCTGATCAGGAAGAGGAGTCCAATGAAATCACAGTTGGTTCTCTTACGATTCATCCGGATGCGTATGTTGTTTCAAAAAGAGGTGAAACAATTGAATTGACTCACCGCGAATTCGAACTGCTTCACTACCTTGCGAAGCATATTGGCCAAGTCATGACGAGGGAGCACCTGCTGCAGACTGTCTGGGGTTATGACTATTATGGAGATGTCCGTACGGTGGATGTTACTGTAAGGCGACTCCGTGAAAAAATTGAAGATAATCCTAGCCATCCGTCTTGGATTGTGACAAGACGAGGAGTAGGCTACTATTTGAGAAACTCTGAGCAGGAGTAAGGAGCGGGAATGAAGAAGGTAGGTTTTTTTCGGTCCATTCATCTTAAATTTGTGATTATCTATGTATTGCTTATTTTAGTTGCCATGCAAATAATAGGCGTATATTTTGTCCGTAAGCTAGAAACAACCATGATGACAAACTATCAGGATTCCGTAAAGTCTCGCGTGGACCTGTTAGTCTATGATATTCAGGAAGAACTGCTCAAGGAACGAGGGAAAGAGGATCCGACAAAGGAAGAAGCCATTCAAGAGATTTTAAGGGATTATAAAACCTCTAAAACCTCAGATATCTCTGAGATAAGGGTCATAGATGGCGGGAGCTTTAAAATCCTGGGTACCTCCAGCTCCACAAATCCGGGGCTTGTAGGGCAAAGGACAACCGACCTGAAAATAAAGCGGTCCATCGTCTTTGAAGAAGATGAGGATGTCATCCAGATGGACAATAAGACAGGCAAGAGAGTGTGGGTCCTCTCAACTCCGATCATGCATAACAATGAAGCCATCGGTGCTGTTTACTTAGTAGCAAGAGTCGAAAATATATTCACACAAATGAAGGATATTAACAAGATCCTGGCCACTGGAACAGCGATTGCGCTTATTTTCACTGCCATACTTGGCGTCCTGCTTGCCCAGACGATCACCAGGCCGATCTCGGATATGCGTAAACAAGCTTTGGCGATGACACGAGGGAACTTTTCACGGAAGGTTAAGGTATACGGTTATGATGAAATTGGTCAGCTGGCGATTACCTTCAACAACTTGACCAAAAAGCTTCAGGAAGCACAGGCTACGACAGAGGGAGAGAAGAGGAAGCTATCTTCTGTTATCTCTTATATGACCGATGGTGTCATTTCAACTGACCGTAAAGGACGGATTATCCTGATTAATGAGCCAGCAGCGCAAATGCTTGGTGTTTCACGTGAAACAGTTCTTTCTCAGCCGATCGTATCTGTACTTGGTCTTGATGAAAATTATACATTTGAAGACCTCCTCCAGGAAAAAGACTCAATCGTCCTTGATTACAGTACAAAAAGCAAGCCGTTTATTTTACGGGCAAACTTTTCGATTATCCAAAAGGAAAGTGGCTTTGTGAATGGTTTGATTGCCGTTCTGTACGATATAACGGAACAAGAAAAGATTGATCTGGAGAGGCGTGAATTCGTTGCGAATGTTTCTCACGAGCTGAGGACGCCGTTAACGACGATGCGAAGTTATTTGGACGCATTGGCGGAAGGAGCATGGAAGGACGAAGAAATTGCGCCTAATTTCCTTGAAATCACCCAGACTGAAACTGAGCGGATGATCCGCCTTGTGAATGATTTGCTTCAACTTTCCAAAATGGACAGTGTCGATTATCGTCTTTCGAGGGAATGGGTGAACTTTCCGGTCTTTTTCAACCGCATTATCGACAGGTTTGAAATGACCAAAAACCAAAACGTCACGTTCGTCAGGGAGATTCCGGAAGACGCGATGTTTGTAGAAGTGGATGAGGACAAGATTACGCAGGTCCTTTACAATATTATTTCAAATGCGATGAAGTATTCGCCAGAAGGCGGAACAATCACCTTCCGGACGAAAGAAATGGAAGATAAAATCACCATCAGCATTTCTGACGAAGGTGTAGGAATTCCCAAGGATAATCTTGATAAAATATTCGACCGTTTCTATCGCGTGGATAAAGCCAGAACACGCAAACTAGGAGGAACAGGACTGGGACTGGCGATTGCGAAGGAAATGGTTAATGCCCATGGGGGAAGAATTTGGGCAGATAGTGTGGAAGGAAAAGGGACAACAATCTATTTCACCCTTCCTTATGACCGGAGTGAAGAGGATGATTGGTCATGACATATGAAAACATTAAAACAGCAATCTTAACTTTTCTTGTCCTTCTCAGCGGTATATTGACCTGGAATATTTGGACTTACCAGCCGAACTATGAAAGTGTCGGCAATCAAAAGACCGTCAATGAGGTAAGCATTGCTACACAAAAGGAAATAAGAAAAATCGTAAAGCCTCACCAGGTCATATACCATGTTGAGGGAAAACAATATGGTGCCATTGATAATGACCATCTAGATAAAATCATGAATGTCATTACGAAGTGGAAATTTTACGATGTAAAAAAATATCCGGGGCGAATTACTGACTTCAATGACCGGATTGCCCAGGGAGCACACACAGAGATTATTTTTCCGGATGAAGTCCCGATCGAACTATATAAAAGGGTCTTGAATATCGATGATAAAGACTTGCCGAAATTTGATTTTGACCGCATTATCATAAAAACAGAAACCCAGCAGAAGCAAGAAGGAATTATCTATTTTTATTCGCAGAGGAATCAGCAAGTCTATGAAAGTAACGTAAATCCTTCATTTATAAATGATTTTGCAGCTAATTATTATAAGAATGCAGGCAGGCTGGCGCCGTATTTCGAGCATGATATTTCTGATATTAAGCGAATCTATTTGCCATCTGATCCAACCGACATGGTTAAATACACGTATTATCAAAATCCGCTGGACTCCGAGAAGTTCAAAGAAGCGCTTTTCAAGGACCCAAGTTTTGTTCAGAGAAGTGTATCTGATTATGGAGAAGAGTATACCGATGATGCCAGTAAAATGACGGTCGATAGTCAGACGAATATGATTTATTATGTCAATCCAATCCGCGATCGTGAGTCTGTGATTGGAACGAGCAATGTTCTTCAGAAGAGTATCGAATTTGTGAACAGTCATGGCGGGTGGACAGAAGCATACCGTTATGTGTACAAGGACGATTTTAACCAGAGAGTCCTTTTCAGGCTATACAGTAAGGAAGGCTATCCTATTTTTAACCAAATGGGCATGTCTGAAATCGAACAGCAATGGGGCCAATTAGAAATAAGCAGATACATTCGTCCCGGATTCCATTTGGAATTGCCATTGAATCCGGATGTGAAAACGAAAAAGCTGCCATCTGGCCTTAAAGCGTTGGAACTTTTGGAGAAAAGGAAAGATTTCAATCCTGATTTGCTTGAAAATCTTATGCCAGGTTATTATATGACGCAGGGACCGGGAGATTCTCCTTTAATCCTGTTAGAGCCAGGGTGGTTTTATCAATATGAACAAGAATGGCACGAACTGGTCTGGGAGGAGGGAATGAAGAATGGATTGGAGTAGAATAAAAACAATCTTTATTCTGACATTCCTCGTCCTGAATATCTATCTGGTTTATCAATTCATGAACACAAGGGATGCTGCCCAGTACGAAATCATTAAAGAAGCCTCTCTAGAAGAAAAGCTTAAGAATGATTCCATTCGATATCCTGAACTTCCTGAAACAAAAAAGGAACGTTATATCAGTGTCAGGACAAAAGTGTTTAAGAACGAAGAACTAGATAAAATAAAGGAACAGGTTATCAATCTTGGTGATGGAACCGCGATAGAAGCTAAGCTTGCAAAGCCAATCAAGCTTTCGAGTAAGTTTGAACCGGCGGAACTCTCTGGATTCATTAAGTCGAATATCTTTTCTGGGGAACAGTACAAGTTTTGGAAAAAGGATGACGAAACCAAGACCATTACTTATTACCAACAGTATGATAATAAAACTTTTTACTATAACAGCAATGCGAGATTGACTTTGTATTTTAATGAAAATAATGAAGTGGTTTCATATAGACAGACCTATTTGGAAGTCATTGATGAGCAGCTTTCCGACGAAGAGGAATTGCTGACACCATTAAGAGCGATGGAAACTCTTTATAAAAAGGGGCTGCTGAAGCCGAAAAGCGAAATCACCAAAGTTGAACTGGGATACTCGACACTCGTCTCGCTGACGGCCTCACATGTGGTAACGCCTACGTGGAGGCTTGTCGTGGACGGCAAGGAGAACCTTTTTGTCCATGCATTTGAAGGACGGGTTATTCCATTGACTGACGGAGAAAATCAAACAACGGAGTGAGAGATATGACATTGCATTTTAGTGTTCTCGCCAGTGGGAGTACGGGAAATGCGATCTATGTGGAGACGGAGGGCCAATCCTTTTTGGTTGATGCCGGATTGAGCGGCAAGCAAATGGAGGCTTTATTTAAGCAAATTGGCCGCGATATGAAAGACCTCTCTGGAATATTTGTGACGCATGAACATAGCGATCATATAAAAGGCATAGGAATCGTTGCCCGAAAATATAAGCTGCCGATCTATGCGAATGAAAAAACATGGAAAGCGATGGACGGCTTGATTGGGGAAGTCCCACTAGACCAGAAGTTCAGCTTTGATATGGAAACCGTAAAATCCTTCGGCGGCTTGGATATAGAATCCTTTGGGGTGTCACATGACGCTGCCGAGCCGATGTTTTATGTGTTCCATAAGGACGGAAAGAAATTAGTGCTGATTACAGATACAGGCTATGTAAGCGACCGGATGAAGGGAATCATCTCCAATGCTGATGCCTATGTATTTGAAAGCAATCATGATGTTCAAATGTTGAGAATGGGAAGATATCCATGGAGTGTTAAACGCCGAATTCTTAGTGATTACGGCCATGTATCGAATGAAGATGCTGCCGTAGCAATGAGCGAAGTCGCAGGCGATAACACAAAGCAGATTTATCTTGCCCATTTAAGCCTAGATAACAATATGAAGGAGCTTGCAAGGATGTCCGTCGCTCAGACATTGGAAAGCCATGGAATCATTGTAGGAGAACAATTCGATCTGATCGATACAGATCCGAAGACCCCGACTGCGCTGACAGCTATTTAGTATGTTTAATAATGAAGGAGTAAAGGTATCTGTTAAAAGGATGCTTTTACTCCTTTTTGTTTGGCTATAATCATGAAATGGGCTTAGGATTTAGTAATTAATGATAGAGGTAGTATAATAATTTGTATAATTGATATGTAAAAGATAATTGTTCAATGAAAGGGTTGGTGGACATTGGGTTATTATGATCAAGATCATCAAAGCCGGTACAAATCGCAAAGCGGCAGAAGGGGCGGAACTTTTTTAGCCAGCCTGTTAGGTGCAATCATTGGGGCATTATTAGTTATTTTTACAATCCCGACCTTATCTAAATTAGATATACTCCCCTATAAAATTGAAGCTAACAATCAAAAAGCAGTAACAGATGAGGAACAGGCCACCTCTCGGGACGGTACTACTTCCACTAGGAATGTCTCCATCGATGTTTATTCAGGAATTACCAAAGCTGTAGACAAAGCCGGTGATGCTGTAGTAGGCATAACGAATATTCAGCAAAGCACGACCTTCTGGGGACAGACACAGGAATCAGGCGGAACAGGTTCAGGCGTTGTTTATAAAAGAGCCGGCGATAAAGCCTATATCGTAACCAATCACCATGTGGTTGCTGATGCTACAGAACTAGAAGTCAGTCTTAGCGATGGGACAAAAATTCCCGCAAAGCTTCTTGGCAGTGATATTTGGACAGACCTTGCTGTACTTGAGGTACCTGCTGATAAAATAACGGTCGTTGCTGAATTCGGCAACTCGGATAAGTTGAAGCCAGGTGAACCAGTTATTGCAATCGGTAACCCCCTAGGACTAACTTTTTCAGGATCTGTTACTCAAGGCATTATTTCCGGCACAGAGCGGGCAATTCCAGTTGATATCAATCAGGATGGAACCCCTGACTGGCAGGCAGAGGTCCTGCAGACAGATGCCGCAATCAACCCTGGTAACAGCGGCGGAGCATTAATCAATATTGAGGGACAGGTCATCGGCATAAACTCGATGAAAATCGCACAAAATGCGGTTGAAGGAATCGGGCTTTCGATCCCGATTAACTATGCTTCTCCAATTATTGATGATTTAGAAAAGACAGGTGAAGTAAAGCGTCCGGTAATGGGTGTAGAGTTGGCATCTGTAAACGAGATTTCTGCTAATCATCAGCAGAATACATTAAAGCTTCCAAAAGATGTGACCTATGGTGTGGCGATTAAGAGAGTTCAGCCTAACTCTGCTGCTGATAAAGCTGGATTGCAGGAGCTGGATGTCATTGTCGAAATGGATGGGAAAGAAATTCGCGATGCTGTTGATCTCAGAAAGCACCTATACAATCAAAAGAAGGTCGGCGATGAATTGAAGGTTAAGTTTTACCGCAATGGCAAGCTTCAGGAAACAACATTAAAATTAGGCGGCGAAACATTGTAACGGCTTGTGGGTAGATGAGCAGGAAGCAAATGCTTCCTGTTTTTTATGTTAAAATAGTCTGTGGATAATTTAAATTCTGATTTTTAGTGAATGATAAAAATATAAAAAAGCCAAGAAGGGATTTGGAAAAATGAAGTATTGTTGCAGTGAACATGTAGAATTAGCGCTAGATGAAGCAGTGGATGAGTATGAAACAGCACCACAATTAGAGAAGTTGGAGGCTGTGGAAAACTCGGGGTTTTCTTG
>NZ_JBAVFI010000013.1:0-1555 GCF_049588175.1 Mesobacillus sp. | reverse complement strand
CTCCTGCGGGGTCTCACCTTGGCCGCTGATCCCCCAGGAGTCTGCGCGCCTTCCGCTCCAATCAACAGGTGTGAAAAATCAACACTGTACTTAACACAGCCTTAATGTAAGAAAAGACCGTTAAATTACTTCCTATTTTATCATGAGAGATAATAGAAAGAAAAATAACGGCCTTCTTAGGCAGCTTAATATTAATTTGTATAGCCCATCAGCATTCGTGCATACGGTGAATTTGATGGCAGGACAATGACAGTTTCACCATCAATTGTTTTCTTATATGATTCGAGTGTACGGAACATTGTATAGAATTCAGGGTCCTTCGAGAAGCTTTGGTTGTAAACCTTGGCAGCTTCCCCTTCACCTTCACCCCTGATCATTTCAGCATCTGCTGACGCCTTGGCGAGGATTTCCTGTACTTCCCTATCTGTTTGGGCAACAATCCTGTTCTTTTGTGCGTCACCCATTGAGAGGTATTCCTGTGCCTTAGATTCTCGTTCCGAGATCATCCTTGTAAAAACAGACTTTTCATTTTCAGCAGGAAGATCCGTTCTCTTCATACGGACATCGGTAACCATGATCCCATAATTTCCGCCTGCTAATAGTTCATTTACTTTAGCTGTGACTCTGTCATTCAATGAACCTCTGGAGGACTTTTCATCATTAATGATTTCATCATAGTCCAACTGGCCAAGCTCAGAACGCACAACGGAATAGATGAATTCTTCCATTCTGGATTCTGCGGCATCAAGCGACCTTGCATTTGAAATCATCTTTTTAGGATCTTCAATCCGCCAGATCGCATAGTTATCTATTAACATTCTCTTTTTATCCTTAGTATTGATTTCTGCTTGTGAAACATCATAAGTCATCTGGTATTTAGGCAAAGTAGTGACGCTTTGCACAAAAGGTATTTTATAGTTGAGTCCTGGTTCCTTGATAATCTTTACTACCTCACCAAACTGGCGAACCACTTTAAACTCACCTTGCTTCACAATGAAAACATTGGTGAATATTAATACTAGCAGGGCGATCAGAATAATCAGGAAAAGTCCAAACTTCGTGTATTTTCTCCAGCTGAATGAACCGCCTGTTTTTTCATTCAAATTAATAACGTTTTGATCAGCCATTATCCTTTTCACTGCCTTCCTTTTCCGACTTAGGCTTTTCAGTCTCCAGCGGACGAATTGGGAAATACTTCATCGTGTTTCCTTCATCGTTCATGATGTATATTTCAGTGCCTGGCAGAACTTGTTCAAGCGTTTCAAGTATAAGCCGCTGTTTTGTGATATCTGGGCTCTGTTTGTATTCCACATACAGTTTGTTGAAGACGGCCACGTCACCTCTTGCACGTTCAATCCTCGCCGCTTTTTCACCTTCGGCACGAGAAATTAGTGCATCTTTCTCCCCTTGAGCCTCATTAAGCTGTTTATTCTGGTATTTCTTGGCTTCATTAATTTTTGTATTCATCGTCTCACGGGCATCCGTTACATCAGTAAATGCCTTACGCACTTCTTTATTGGGCAATTCAACATCCTGGAGCTTAACTCCAAGAACA
>NZ_JBAVFI010000012.1:0-1676 GCF_049588175.1 Mesobacillus sp. | reverse complement strand
CTCCTTCGCCTCTTCAAATCTTAATTCATCGAAACACAACAACATATACCCAAACGCTTCCTCGATCGTTTCAAGCAGCCCTACATACTGCACGACCAGGAGGAATTTCTCTTCATTCAAGGTTGTCATCCATCCACCTAATTTCTTTTGTCGTAGAACATGCCGTCAGTGGAAAGGTTTTGATATGGATTGACATACTTCGTGTTCGACTCTTTTTTCGTCTGCAAATCCTTAATATCTTTTTGAATGAGAATTTTTTCCGTTTGTAAAAGCTGCATTAACCTAGCGTTCAGCTGGATTAGTTTTTGACCGATTTCCACCTCATCCGGAGTATAAGGGGCAGCTATTTCCTGCATCAAGCTTTCCCGTTGATCCAAAAGCGACTGCACCTTAGCGATTTTTCCATCACGTTCTTCGTCTGACGATAAAATTCGGATCAATTCCACTGTCAACTCGTAAAATTGGCTGACTGCCCCCACTAGGCTCTGCCACCCTCAGCGAATTGCTTCTGGCGGTTCATTTGGATGACCTGCTTCCACGTATCACGGAATTCAGTGACCAAGCTTTCCACTTCCTCTAAAATCGCCTTGTCATTCTTGATATTCGCCTCAATCAAACGGCGGTGCATATAATCGTATAACGACATCATGTTCTCAGAGACTTCCAAATCCATATTCAAAGTGACCATAAGCTCCTGAACAATCTTTTGCGCTTTAAGGATATTGGTATTTCTAGCCGGGATATCTTTTTGCTCCATCGCGTGCTTTGAAAGATTGATAAACTTCAAGCATCCATTATATAACATCAACGTCAGCTCCCCCGGGGAAGCCGTGTTAACTGAAGATTGCTGGTATGACTGATATGGGTTATTTAGTGCCATGATTTACTCTCCTTTTTGTGAAAGGGCATTTTATTAAGCGCCGCTAAATTGCTGCATGAGATAGGCAGACTGGCTGTTCGCTTTCTGGATGGCTTTTTCCATTGCCGTGAATTGGCGCCAGTAGCGGTCTTCTACTTGGGTTAAGCGGGATTCAAACCTTTTTATTTGACTATCAACACTTAACAAATCTTTTCCCAGGCTGAATTGCTGGTTCGTTGAAAAAGCATTTCCCGCTTTGTCTTTAAGTTTTTCCATGATCTCATTTGATGTATCATATAGCCTTTGGGCTATACCTTTTTGACCATCAGTGGTTCCTGAAGAATTGAAGAGTCTTTCGACTGACAACGGATCTTCTTCGATTGCTTTCTTTAAATCAGCTTCGTTGATTACCAGTTTACCACCCTCGAGGTAGTTTGCAGAAGTGGTGATCCCAATGCTAGCAAGCTGCTTAAACAACGGGCTGACTTCGGCATTATCAACAGGTGTATAGAAGTTCGAGCGCATTTGGGAAAGAGCTCCTGTTAAAATGGAATCCCTTCGCAATAACCCCATTTTGGACTTTTCCTCCCATTGCTCCTGCTGCTTATCGCTTAATGTCTCCCGCTGTTCGTCAGTTAATGGCTGGTAGTCCTTATAGTAGGTTTCAGATGTTTTCTTTTGGACTTTATCTATTAATTCGTTATATTTGTCAACAAACTTCACTATATTCTCGAACACTTTAGCAGAGTCATTGTTAATGTTAACGCTGATAGCAGGATCCGTAT
This sequence comes from Mesobacillus sp., assembly GCF_049588175.1. Lineage (GTDB taxonomy): Bacteria > Bacillota > Bacilli > Bacillales > Cytobacillaceae > Mesobacillus. The sequence goes on along the minus strand of NZ_JBAVFI010000012.1, from coordinate 32 downwards.
TATTAGCAACAATAGGATCATTATTGAACGTT
>NZ_JBAVFI010000011.1:0-3792 GCF_049588175.1 Mesobacillus sp. | reverse complement strand
AAGGCTGTTGATTTTCGTTCCAGGCGCTTCGCTTTCCGCGGGGCTGGCGCTGAGCCTCCTCGTCGCTTCGCTCCTGCGGGGTCTCACCTGACCAGCTGCTCCCGCAGGAGTCTGCGCGCCTTCCACTACAATCAACAGGTTTTTAAAAACAACATTGAACTTTAACAGAGTCTTATTTTTTGAAAAGTAACTGTTAGGAAGGGATTTTATGTCATCAAAGCTTTTAAGAGGGACGTTTATTTTAACGCTTGGTACAATCATTTCTAAGGTACTGGGGCTGTTTTATGTTATTCCCTTTTACGCCATCGTTAAAGAACATGGTACCGCTCTTTATTCGTTTTCTTATATCCCATATACGATTTTTATAAGTATAGCAACTGCTGGCGTACCGCTGGCTGTTTCAAAATTCATTGCTAAATACAATGCGATGGAAGAATATGCGGTTGGCAGGAAGCTGTTTAAATCTGGGCTTGTTGTCATGCTCGCGAGCGGGATTATTTCTTTTCTGATTATGTATATGACAGCACCATTCCTTGCGGAGATTTCGATTAGTTCTACTAAAAAGAATCTGGAAATAAGTGTCGAAGACGTAACAACCGTCATTAGGGCGGTCAGCTTTGCACTGATTGTGGTTCCTTTTATGAGCTTGATCCGAGGTTTTTTCCAGGGGCACCAATCAATGGGACCTTCAGCAGTATCACAGGTTGTTGAACAAATTGTCAGGATTGTATTTTTACTTGCTGGAGCATATGTCGTCCTTAATTGGTTAAATGGAAGCTTGGTAACTGCAGTGAGTGTAGCAACATTTGCCGCTTTTATAGGTGCACTCGGCAGCCTCGCGATTTTAGGATGGTATTGGTTTAAGAGGAAGCCTCATCTTGATGAGCTTTTAAAAGAGGATAAAGGTACGCTTGATATATCCCTAAAGGATATTTACAAGGAAATATTGCTCTATGCAGCTCCATTCGTTTTTGTCGGAATAGCCAATCCTTTATTCCAATTCATAGATCAGATTACGTTCAGCAGGGCTATGGGCTCAATTGGGCTTGAAGACCAGGCGCAGGCCGCGTTTTCTATTTTGAATTTTGAATCACATAAGCTAGTGATTATTCCCGTATCGCTGGCAACCGCTTTTTCGTTAACACTTGTACCGAGCATCACAAAGTCTTTTGTCGAAAACGACCGAAAGGGTATGAGACGACAGCTGGACCAGACCTTCCAGGTGCTCATGTATTTGACTGTTCCAGCCACAGTTGGACTGGCACTTCTTGCAGAGCCAATGTTCACTGTGTTCTATGAGCATAAGGATTTAGGCACAGAGGTATTGAGGACATACGCTCCTGTTGCGATTTTGTTTGCTCTCTATTCGGTGACTGCGGCAATCCTGCAGGGAATCAATGAGCAGCGATTTACAATTTTAAGTCTGCTGACAGGATTATTGGTCAAGCTAAGCTTGAATATCCCATTGATAAAATTATTTGAAACACAGGGAGCCGTTCTATCAACCGCACTTGGCTACACAGCAGCCATTGTGATAAACATGTTTGTTATCAAAACTTTTGCAAGGTATCCTATGGGATTTGTCGCTCGAAGGATTGCATTAATCATTACCTTTTCTGGCTTGATGGCCGGGGTCACGATGGCATTCTATCAAGTGCTGGTCCAGTTCCTTTCTCCGGCTTCAAAGTTCCAGTCGGTTGTCATAATTGTAATCTCAGCATTAGTAGGAGCAGTGGTTTATTTTTACCTCGGGCTAAGGACAAAGCTTGTGGACAAGCTTTTTGGAGATCGTGTAACTAAAATCAAGCGTAAGCTGAGGCTGCCGGTATAATAGAAATGGCCTTCTGGATTGAAGGCCATTTTTACATATATCTTAATAATAAAACTGCTGGCTTTCTTCACGGATGCCTAAGCGGCGCTCAATTCGATCAATCCTGCGGTCAATCCGGTCGATTTGATTATTTAGTCTTTCAACCTGGCGCTCAAGACGGTTTAGTCTTTGCTCAAATTGTCCTCCCGGGAATCCTCCTCCAGGACCTCCAGGAAATCCTCCACCTGGCACGCCTGGTAGCGGGATAAACAAGCCTTGACCTTGCTGACGGTAGTTCATAGTGGTCATCTCCTCGTTAATTAAGGCTCTTTTCGTACATACTGTTGTATGTGAAAGGCATCCATCCAACTGTTTTGATGGAAATAATGATAGGAATGTAGAGATGCCTCTGAATCCTTATTCATAATGGATTACTTTTTTATGCGAAAAACAACAATGTATGCGAAAACTGCCTCATATAAAGTAAAGTATGATATTAGTCTATGTTTAAAAATGGAATAGGAATGGGCGCATGCCTAATAGAAAATAGGAGGTTCGCGATGAGAATCGATAAAATTCTTTCGAATCTTGGTTATGGCAGCAGGAAAGATGTGAAGAAGCTTTTGAAAGACGGTGCCGTTAAAGTGAATAACGTAGTCGTTAAGGATGCCAAACAGCATGTCGATCCTGAGAAGGATTCTATGACATTGAACGGAGAAGAAATTCAATACAGGGAATTTATTTATTTGATGATGAACAAACCGCCAGGCGTCATCTCCGCAACAGAGGACAATCGTGATGAAACAGTAATCGATCTTCTTGGAGTCGAGGACCTAGTGTTCGAGCCATTCCCTGTTGGCAGGCTTGATAAGGATACTGAAGGCCTCTTGCTGATCACCAATGACGGACAACTGTCTCACAGGCTTTTATCGCCTAAGAAACATGTTCCAAAAACTTATTTTGCGGTTATCGATGGAGAAGTGACAGACGAGGATATAGAAGCGTTCAAAAATGGGGTCACCCTTGATGATGGCTATGAAACGAAGCCGGGTGAGCTTGTTATTTTAAAATCAGGACTCACATCGGATATTGAGCTGACCATTACCGAAGGAAAGTTCCATCAGGTAAAGCGGATGTTCCAGGCCGTTGGCAAAAGGGTAATCTACCTGAAACGCTTGTCTATGGGACCGCTAGCGCTTGATGAAACACTCGAACTCGGTGAATACAGGGAGCTTACTGATGAGGAGCTTGATATGCTCATGATGTACGAACCTAAATAGCTTTTCGTGTTATACAAAAAAAGAAATCGCCCTAATGCAGGCGATTTCTTTTTATATTTACGATGACATCTTTACCTTTTTCTGGGTCGTTGTCCATTTACCTCGGCTAGGACTTTTCACTAAGTCGTTATAAGCCAGGACATTCAAATCCCTCTGGATGGTTCGAGGTGTAATCCCAAACTCCTCTACAAGATCTTGAGTTGTGACAGTACCATTCTGACATATAAACATGTAGATGGATTTGATGCGGTTTATCATCCGGTTAGTCGAAGGTTTCAAACAACCACTCCCTATCCTTTATTAAACCCCTTGTCATTTTCCTGCAACCGACAACTGATTGAAGACGAATCCTCAAGTATGTAGTTTTCTTCTTTCCAGACAGCTCCTTTAGCGTCCTTTTTTAAAGGCAGTTATAAGATGTCCTACCTTTTGGACTATTTTAACGCTAAATAAAATAAAATTCCAGATAATTCACTGTTTTTTACAAAAAAATAATAACTCGACTATTCACTTCCTCCTTCCTAATAATCTTTATACTTAACGATATGGCTTTAAACAGGCTAAATATGACAAAAGTTTGAAAATTGAGAAAAGTATCCCAGATGTTAGGAATTGCCGAAAATACTTTCTCAACAATAGAGCCTGAAATTCCACAGAGTTTACGGGAAGAACCAATTAAGAGTAAAATAAATTCAAGTTTTC
>NZ_JBAVFI010000010.1:0-1684 GCF_049588175.1 Mesobacillus sp. | reverse complement strand
CCCCCTCGAATGACAAATTACCAGAAAATATATACAATTTAGAAAACAAAAATTTTTACTAAAAAGAGAAGGGCATCGCCTTCTCTTTTCTTATTCATTTATTTCTTCATTTTTTCGACATCTTTTTCAGCTTCCTCCAATGCTTTTTCAGGGGATATTTTACCTAAAAGAGCATTATCGATCTGCGGGTTGATCCGGCTGTGGTAGTCAGGATACTCAACTGGTACCGGGAACATTTTTGTTTGTTCAAGATTCTTAACAGTAGCTTCATAAACTGTTTTGTCAGAACCTTTTAGCTCGGTTACAGTTGCTTCTGCTGCTTCTTTGTTCGCAACATTGTCATAGTTTTTCACTGCCCAGTACTTCTGTGCGTCTTCACCTGTTAGATATTTAATGAAATCCATTGCTTCCTTCGGATGTTTTGCCCCTTTAGGAATTTCCGCAACGAAACCGCCGCCTTCTGCCCAGTTGCCGGTACCTTCCTGATAAGCAGGAATAGGGGCGACCCCAAACTCAACGTCTTGACCATAATCTCTTAGCTGTGTATAGAAGGTTCCAACATCCACCCACATTGCTACTTTTTCAGCGATGAACGGGTTTGCCTGTTCACTTCCGAACTCGGCCTGGAAAGCCTGAACTGTATTCTCTCCAAGGCGCTCTTTCCAGCCAAGAATCCATTCTAATGCTTCTGCTTTCTTTGGCGTGTTAATTGACAATTCACCATTATCAATAAATCCTTTGCCGTTATCAGCGTTTGTCATCCAGCTTGATGCACCTGCACTGCCCCATAATGGATAAAAACCGATACGCTCGTAGTGATCGCCTTTTTTGACATCTAATTTTTTTGCATAATCTTCAAGCTCTTCCCATGTAGCCGGTGGCTTGTTTGGATCTAATCCCGCTTCCTTGAATGCTTTCTTGTTATAAAAAAGCAGTCGTGTATCTGTATTGAAAGGAACAGCATAAGGTTTGCCCTTATGTTCAACTGATTCCCATAGGTGTGGATAAAATTGCTGTTTGAATGTATCATCAACATATTTGCTTAAATCTTCAACCTGTTTGTTTTCAGCACGCTGGGCAACAGTGTTAATGTCGTTGATGATGACGTCAGCAGGATTTCCAGCTGCTACTGATGCCAGGTTTTTTGTCCAAATATCTCCCCATGGCAGGAAGGTATGTTTGACAAAAACCTTATCTTGGGATTGGTTATAATCATCGATGATTTTTTCGATTATTGGCCTACGTGTCTCTGAACCCCAGAACGACCAAAAATTGACGACGACCTTTCCGTCCTTTGTTTTCTCAGCCTCTGCCTTTTGTTCTCCAGAACATCCTGCAAGCAGACCAATTAATAAAAATGATACTAGAATTAATGCCAGACCCCTATTCATGTTTCTCCCCCTGTATATTCATGTTGATATTAAATACAACCTAACTACTACCCGTTCATAAACATTGATAAACATTTAATTTTTGGGCAATGTAAAATCAGACTGTTGATTTCCGCACCAAAGACTCGCTTTCCGCGGGAGGCCGGTAAATCTGTAGAACACAAAGGAAATACGGTAGCATTTTCCAGTAGTCGAGAGTCCCCTCCTCTCCAAACAACAGATGCTATAAAACAACACTTACTTTTAGCACAGCCAATTTTTTAAAAATTTGTTTGTCATCCATTGTTTTGCTC
>NZ_JBAVFI010000009.1:0-2379 GCF_049588175.1 Mesobacillus sp. | reverse complement strand
ACCTAAATTAACTAAAAACTGGAAAAAGAGAGCCCCAATAAAGCCTGTTGGTTACCTAAATTAACTAAAAACCTGGAAAAAGAGGGCCCCAATAGCCACATTTCTCCTCCAAACAAAATAAAGACTGTAAACAAGCTCGATTTTTATCGAGTTTGTCTACAGTCTGTGAGCAGCCATTTTTGGCTGCTCTTTCTCATGTTTACTGACCTTGCAAATCCCTTAGTTTGTTTAGGACTTTATCGCCAATTCTGCCGGCGTCTTCCTGCATTTGGTCTAAAACCTTCTGCCATTTTGGAGCTTCCTCTTTTAATCTTTCTTCAACCTGGCCTGCCCGTTCCTTCAATTCTTTCTCAAGCTCAGTCGCTTTTTCTTTTATTGCTTGTTCTGTTTCTTTATAATCGATCGTTTTGCCAGATATGCGAGTATTTACCGATTCGACATCGAATTCCTGAGGCTTGATATTCGGAACGGATTCCTCCATAATCGCACGGAAAATTGGAACAACATCCTTGGAACTGCTGCTTGACAGATAATGTTCGCGATCTGTCTTATCATAGCCGAGCCAGACGGCACCAACCAGGTTTGGCGTATAGCCAACAAACCATTGATCCTTCGTTCCGTCAACGTCTGCATAAGGCAGCTGTGTAGAACCCGTTTTACCTGCAATTTGGGCATCCTCTAGCTTTGTACCTTTCCCTGTACCAGTCTCCACGACATTGAGCAGCATAGAAGTCATTTCATTCGCTACTCCCTTTGATGTGACCCTTGTTGTCGAACCGTCATGCTCGGCAATGATTTTACCTGTAGGCCCAACTATTTTTGTAATCAAATGAGCATCATGCCGCTTACCGCCATTTGGAAAAACGGAATAGGCTTCAGCCATTTGAAGAGGGGAGACACCGTTATGCATTCCACCCAAAGCCAGCGCCAGGTTTTGGTCTTCCTTTTCAACCTTGATGCCAAATCTTCGTACTGAATCGATTCCCTTTTCGAGACCGATTTCATTTAACAGCCAGACTGCCGGGAGATTGATTGACTTCTCAATCGCCTCATACATCGGGACTTCCCCCTGGTAGGTGTCAGAGAAGTTTTTTGGACTGTAGTTTTTAAAACTCATCTTCTTGTCTACTAGCATTGAGTCGTATTCATAACCTTCCTCAAGTGCAGGTGTATACACGGCCAGCGGCTTCATTGTGGAGCCTGGCTGTGCCTTTAAGTGGGTTGCCCTGTTGAAACCTCGAAACACTTTTTCACCACGGCCGCCAACCAATGCGCGTACTCCGCCGTTACCTGGGTCAAGCAGGACCGATCCACTTTGTACAAGGACATCTCTTGCTCGGTCAGGAAACAGATAGTCCTGGGTATACACTTTTTCAAGGCCTGTTTGAATGTTTTGATCCAATTCTGTATGGATTCGGTAGGCCCTCGTCATAATTTCATCCTGCGTAAGGCCATATCTGCTTGTCGCTTCATCGAGAACCGCGTCCACATAAGATGGATACTTGCGGTCCGCAAGGCTGCCACCGCCATCCTCAAGTTCGATTTTCTCTTTTTTAGCATTTTTATATTCTTCATCAGAAATCATGCCTTGCTCTTTCATTTTAGCTAAAACGACATTCCTTCGTTTCATTGCACCATCATAATTATTATATGGGTCTAATGCTGAAGGCGCATGGAGAAGACCTGCAAGCATCGCCGCCTCACTGATCGTAGCATCCTGAATATCCTTTGCGAAGTACTTTTTGCTTGCATTATTAATGCCGAAAGCCCCGCTGCCGAAATAAACTTGATTAAGATACATTTCAATGATTTCTTCCTTGGTATATACCTTTTCAAGCTCGACAGCTAAAAATAATTCTTCTACCTTGCGCTTGTACGTTCGTTCAGGTGACAGCAGTGCGTTTTTAGTTAATTGCTGCGTTAGCGTACTGCCGCCGCCGGTGATCCTTCCTGCGAATAAATTGCCAAATAAGGCACGGGCAATACCTTTAATATCAAAACCACCATGTTTATAGAAACGTTCGTCTTCGATCGCAACGACTGCATTAGGTACATATTCTGGAATGTCTTTAATAGATATTCCGCCGGTTCTATTTGTCGCAAGCTTGCTTGCTTCATCCCCGTCTTTGTCATAAATGACCGTTGCCTGGCTAAGACCATCCTTTAATGATTGGACATTGGCTCTGCTTGCAATGAATGCAAACCAAAGAATGGAAAGTAGTATGAAAACTAATAAGATCAATAACAAAATTTGTGTAAGGTGGCGTCTTTTCCAAAAGCGGACAACAGCCTCCCAAAATCGTTTCAATAAATGCATAGTCGATCTCCTTTTAAATTGAAGCTTTTGTGTAGTCTTCTCTGCTGGTAATATAAGGTTAT
>NZ_JBAVFI010000008.1:0-5026 GCF_049588175.1 Mesobacillus sp. | reverse complement strand
GTTTCACCTAACAATTGGTTTTTTAGGTACCCAATCGTCGTTATTGGAGCCTGTTTCTCCTAACAATTGGATTTTCAGGTACCCAATCGTCGTTATTGGAGCCCTGTTTCACCTAACAATTGGTTTTTTAGGTACCCAATCGTCGTCACTGGTGCCCTGCTTCTCCTGAAACTGTTTTTCAAGAGCGCAAATCATCGTCATTGGTAACCTGTTTTTATAAAATATGTTTTTTAATCACCATCCTGTTTCATTACCGACCTGTTTTCTTCGACTCCCTAACCCTTGCTTCTGTCTGAAATATATCAATATTGTCAGTATAAGCACCAATTTCCATAAAAAAATATGCTTCAAAGAAAAAGCAAGTGCGCAAAATATGAGGTACAAACCTAAGATAGGAGCCAGTTGATATGAAAAAGAAACTGCTTTTAGCTGGTATAATCATATTTAGCATGTTAGCCGGTGGACTCCCGCTGGCGAATGCAGCCTCAGACACACCTTCTTCTGTAAAAAGAGCCAAATTCGAAAAGACTGGCCATGTATTTTGGGATATTCCTGTAAATGAAAAGCTTGTGGCGTTAACCTTTGATGATGGACCTGATCCTAAATACACGGCACAAATTCTTGATGCACTTGCAAAATACAATGCGAAAGCTACTTTCTTCGTTATCGGAGAAGAGGCGGAAAGATATCCTGAACTCGTCAAGCGACAGGCTAGGGAAGGGCATGAAGTCGCCAATCACACTTACAGGCATCATTTCCGTGATGGGCATTCACCTGCTGTTTTGAAAAGAGAATTGGATAAAAGCGACAAGGTCATTAAGGATTTGACTGGTTATAGTCCATCCCTCTTCCGTCCAATCGCCGGTTATTATGATAAGGAAATCGTCGATACAGCATTGGCAAGCGGCTATAATGTCATCCTGTGGTCTTGGCATCAGGAAACGAGGGATTGGAGCAGGCCAGGCGCAAACAAAATCGTCGAGAACGTCATATCCGATACCAGGCCTGGAGACGTCATCATTTTCCACGATGCTGGTGGTGACCGTACTCAGACAGTCAAGGCACTCGAGAGGATTTTAGAACTCCTCTATAAAAACGGGTACAAATGTACAACGGTTTCAGATTTACTTTATAGAGCAAATTCCTTCCTGCCGGCAACACTTCGCTGATCATTTTATTATTCCTTTAATAAAATTCGCACCTGAATATCGTGATTATTTTAAAGTACACATAAATGATTTCAAATATTTAACACTTAAAAATTCAGAACTATTCGGACAAGTATTGTTTCATTCCTGAAAATGTGATAAATTTAAAATACTGTTAAGTAGGTTTTATCGGGAGGTACGTCATGCATACATTTTTAACTGTTCTTTTAGTGATTGTCAGCATCGGGCTGATCGGAGTCGTTCTGCTTCAATCAGGTAAGAGTGCTGGTCTTTCAGGTGCAATTTCCGGCGGCGCTGAGCAATTGTTCGGAAAGCAAAAGGCAAGAGGACTTGATCTGATCCTGCACCGCGTCACGGTAGTTCTATCCGTTCTATTTTTTGTTATAACTATTGCCGTTACTTATTTCAAGCTATAATACACAAATGACCCGGCTTCAATAGAGGCCGGGTTTTGTTGTGCTTGCGGGTTACATATTTCTCGTATTAATGGGTATTTACATATATAAAGGCTTTTTATTGGATTGTTAACTGGTGGTTTGTTAAAACTAAGGAAGATAATTTATCAATACTAAGATTCATAATATAGAGGGAGTAGGAAAATGAGAAAGTTAGTACCAAGACCTTTTACATTTAGAGCTGGAAAGAGAGCAGTCCTGCTGCTGCATGGTTTTACAGGGAATTCTGCTGATGTGCGGATGCTTGGAAGATTTTTGGAAGGTAAGGGATACACTTGCCACGCGCCAATTTTCAAGGGACATGGAGTACCACCTGAAGAGCTTATACATACTGGTCCTGAAGATTGGTGGCAGGATGCCATTGGCGGCTATAATTTCCTGAAGAACGAAGGCTACGAAGAGATCGCTGTAGCAGGTTTATCATTGGGCGGTGTATTCTCACTAAAAATAGGTTATACAGTTCCTGTCATGGGAATTGTACCAATGTGTGCACCTATGTATATCAAAACAGAGGAAATCATGTATCACGGCGTACTTGAATATGCAAAAGAGTATAAGAGGATGGAAGGAAAACAGCCTGAGCAAATCGAGTCTGAAGTCGATGCTTTAAGAAACGGATCCATGGATACTCTTAAAGCACTTCAGGGATTGATTGCGGAAGTCCGGGATAATGTTGACATGATTTATGCGCCAACTTTTGTTGTTCAGGCACGCAATGACCATATGATTAATCCAGATAGTGCGAATATTATTTACAATGCGGTAGAATCTGATAATAAAAAACTTAAATGGTATGAGGAATCTGGACACGTGATTACGCTCGATAAAGAGCGTGATCAACTCCACGAGGATGTTTATGCGTTTTTAGAAACGTTAAATTGGAAAGAATAAAAGGTAGAAACTTTAATAAAGGGAGGGATTTATAAATGGAAGAAAATATTAAAGGTCATATAGACAGGCTTTTACATTATATGAAGGACGAGGCTTACAAGCCGCTTACCGTCCAGGAGCTTGAAGGTGCATTTGGAATACAGGATTCTTCCACTTTCAAGGACTTTGTAAAGGCTCTTGTTGTCATGGAGGAAAAAGGACTGGTTGTCAGGACACGCAGCGACAGGTACGGTCTTCCTGAGAAGATGAACCTTGTACGGGGCCGTTTGAGCGCCCATGCCAAAGGTTTTGCGTTCGTGATTACTGAAGAGGTTGGCATGGATGATGTGTTTATTCCACCGAATGAAACAAACAACGCTATGAACGGGGATACAGTTCTCGTGCGAGTTTCTTCAGACAGCTCAGGCCAGCGCCGTGAAGGTACTGTTGTGCGCATTTTGGAAAGAGGCGTTTCCCAGATCGTGGGTACATATACCGAGAGCAAGCATTTTGGTTTTGTTCTACCAGACGATAAAAAGTTTGCGAGCGATATTTTTATCCCTAAAGACGCAGGGATGGGTGCAGTTGAAGGGCATAAAGTCGTTGTAAAATTGACTGCCTATCCTGAGGGACGCAAGAGTGCTGAGGGCGAGGTCATCGCCATCCTTGGCCATAAAAATGACCCTGGAGTGGATATTCTTTCAGTTATCCATAAGCATGGCTTGCCGACTGAATTTCCAGAAGAAGTATTAAAACAAGCGATTGATGCTCCAGACCAAATCAATGAGAGTGAGATTGCCAACCGTCGTGACTTGAGGAATGAAGTAATTGTCACCATTGATGGTGCTGATGCGAAAGACTTGGATGATGCTGTTCAGGTGACAAGGCTTGAAAATGGCAACTATAAGCTTGGTGTCCATATTGCGGATGTTACTTATTACGTAACTGAAGATTCACCAATTGACCGTGAAGCAGAGGACCGTGCTACTAGTGTGTATTTAGTTGACCGGGTAATCCCGATGATTCCACACCGCTTGTCGAATGGAATCTGTTCTTTGAATCCTAAAGTAGATCGACTGACATTGTCATGTAATATGGAGATTTCACCGGATGGCCAAGTGGTTAACCATGAAATCTATCAAAGTGTGATCAAGACAACTGAGCGAATGACTTATTTTGATGTGAACAGAATTCTGGTCGAAAAAGACGAAGAGACTCGTTCACGTTACGAATCTCTTGTGCCGATGTTTGAAATGATGGAAGAGCTCGCTGCGATCCTTCGTAAAAAGAGGATGGATAGAGGCGCCATCGACTTTGACTTCAAGGAATCGAAGGTACTCGTAGATGAAGAAGGCCATCCAACCGAAGTAGTGGTGCGTGAACGTTCTGTAGCCGAAAAATTGATTGAAGAATTCATGCTTGCAGCCAACGAAACAGTTGCTGAGCATTTCCACTGGCTTGATGTACCATTCATCTACCGTATCCACGAGGATCCGAAGGAAGATAAGCTAAGAAAGTTTTTCGATTTCATCACGAATTTTGGATATCTTGTCAGAGGATCTGCGAATGGAGTACATCCTCGGGCGCTTCAGGAAATCATTGAAGAGGTCCAGGGGAAGCCGGAGGAAATGGTTATTTCCACAGTTATGCTTCGCTCCATGCAGCAGGCAAAATATTATCCTGAAAGCCTTGGTCACTTCGGCCTTTCAACTGAATTCTATACACATTTTACATCGCCAATCCGCCGTTACCCGGATTTAATTGTCCACCGGTTAATCAGGACTTACTTGATTGAGGGTAAATTGGATCAGGCAACGAAGGAAAAATGGAATGCGATGCTGCCTGATATTGCCGAACATTCTTCAAACATGGAACGCCGCGCCGTTGAAGCTGAGCGTGAAACAGATGAGCTGAAGAAAGCGGAGTACATGGAGGACAAAGTTGGGACTGAATACGATGGTATTATCAGTTCCGTCACTAATTTTGGTATGTTTGTCGAGCTTCCGAACACGATTGAAGGTCTTGTTCATGTCAGCTATATGACGGATGATTATTACCGTTATGAAGAGCGGCAGTTGGCAATGATCGGTGAACGGACGGGCAATGTTTTCCGCATCGGCGATGAAATCACAGTTCGTGTCATCAATGTCAATAAAGACGAGCGTTCGATCGATTTTGAAATTGTCGGCATGAAGGGCACTCCTCGCCGTGAACGCCCAGCTGCTCCTAAAATCTTTAAGACTGGCAGCAATCTGAAAAAACCACGCCACGGCAAAGAAGAAGAAGGAAAATCAAGAGGCGGCAGAGGGGCCGGCAGCGGCAGAAATGGTTCTGGATCTGGCTCGGGTACTGGTTCAAAACCAAAGAACAAAAACAAAAAATTCTTTGAAAATGCTCCAGCCGCAAAACGAAAATCAAAAAAGAGAAAATAAGATACTCTTAAATGAGAGCTCCTGCTAAGGGGCTCTCTTCTATCCTGGAAGTATGTGCAGCTACTGCACTTGCCGAAGTGATCAAGAGTTCCTGCTTTTC
>NZ_JBAVFI010000007.1:0-1542 GCF_049588175.1 Mesobacillus sp. | reverse complement strand
GAATATCTAAAGGATAAAGAAGCAGACTTGATTCTTGGCGGGAATGTCGCAATCGACGGCGGCTCAGGTCAAGTAGCTCCGCGAGTAGCTGACCAGCTTGGAATCCCTTATGTAACAACTATTACTAAGCTTGAAATCAATGGTTCTACTGCAACAATCACAAGAGATGTAGAAGGAGATTCAGAAGTACTTGAAACTAGCCTTCCGGTTCTTGTGACTGCACAGCAGGGACTTAACGAACCACGCTATCCATCTCTTCCAGGGATTATGAAAGCAAAGAAGAAGCCACTTGATGAACTTGAGCTGGATGACCTGGACTTAGAAGAAGATGATGTAGAAGCGAAAACAAAGACGATTGAAATTTATCTTCCTCCTAAGAAAGAGGCAGGAAAAGTCCTTCAAGGCGATCTTGCCGATCAGGTAAAGGAACTTGTCAGCCTGCTTCATACAGAGGCGAAAGTCGTTTAAGACATTACAGGAAGAATAAATACGCAGGAGGTAAATCAAATGGCGAGAAAAGTATTGGTATTGGGAGAAGCGCGTGACGGTTCACTAAGAAATGTTTCCTTCGAAGCAATTGCTGCAGCTAAAACAGTTGCTGAGGGCGGAGAAATTGTAGGTGTATTAATTGGTGATTCAGTTAGTTCCTTAGGGAAAGATCTCTATCAGTATGGTGCTGACAGAGTTGTAGCCGTAGAGGATGCAAAGCTAGGACAATATACACCTGATGGATATTCACAGGCATTAATGGCAGTGATTGAACAGGAAAATCCAGAAGGACTTATTTTAGGACATACGTCTTTAGGGAAAGACCTTGCCCCTAAAATTGCAAGTAAATTAAATTCAGGACTCATTTCTGATGCCATCGGAGTTGAGGAGGCTGGAGGAAACTTAGTCTTCACACGTCCGATTTATTCTGGTAAAGCATTTGAAAAGAAGATTGTGACTGACGGCCTTATTTTTGCGACAATTCGTCCAAACAACATCACTCCACTTCAAAAAGATGAAAGCAAATCAGGCGATGTTTCGTCTGTATCAGCAGAAATCAAAGATTTAAGAACCATTATTAAGGATGTCGTCCGGAAGGCAAGTGAAGGTGTGGACCTTTCCGAAGCGAAAGTAGTAGTGGCTGGCGGCCGTGGAGTGAAGAGCGTTGATGGATTCAATCCGCTAAAAGAACTCGCTGATGTACTCGGCGGAGCTGTCGGAGCTTCTCGCGGTGCTTGTGATGCTGATTACTGTGATTACTCATTGCAAATCGGCCAAACAGGTAAAGTAGTCACTCCTGACCTTTATATAGCGGCAGGAATTTCCGGAGCCATCCAGCACCTTGCAGGAATGTCCAACTCAAAAGTTATTGTAGCGATCAATAAAGATCCAGAAGCAAATATCTTTAAAGTGGCAGATTACGGCATTGTAGGAGATTTATTTGAAGTCATTCCAATGCTTACTGAAGAGTTTAAGAAGCTCAAAGTAAATGCATAAATAGAAAAAACGGACGTAAAATGCGTCCGTTTTTTAATTTTACTGTGATAAGGTTAA
>NZ_JBAVFI010000006.1:0-2130 GCF_049588175.1 Mesobacillus sp. | reverse complement strand
CTGGATTCAGTTTTTCTCAAGTAAACATATTGCCTATATGTCAGTTCCCCAAAAGCAAATTTAAGTCCAAACACATTAGGCTCTATTTTATACTGCTTCCCGAAGTGATCTTCTAAAATTACATTCTTAATTAATGGCAGGTGCTCTCCAGAATTCAGCTGTTCATCAAGAGGTGTTCCCGAATCAAGGTCCACATATCTTCCGATCAACTCAATTCGCACTATTTTATATAAGGAGCTGTTATGAATCTTTTCGGTAAATCGATATGCCTGCTGCTCGATGGCATTGTTCGGAAAGCACATATTTCTTCACCTCTTTATATTACTATGCAAGATTAGAGGGTTTGCACAACTGAAAAACTTATCTAAGCCATTCTAAAATATCATCGACAATAGCAGTCCGCCAACAGCTCCAGTCACGACTATGACCCACGGCGGAAGCTTCCAATAGACTAACATGCTGAACAGGATCGCTGCGAATACAAAGTCAATCGGGGCGAGAATCGAGCTTGTCCAGATTGGCTGATAAAATGCAGCGATCAAAATGCCAACCACAGCTGCGTTCACACCCATCAGCGCTCTGCTGATTTTGCTATTGCGGCGCAAAGTGTCCCAGAATGGCAATGTACCAAGGATCAACAGGAAAGCGGGGAGGAAGATAGCCGCTGTCGCTAGCAGCCCGCCTTTCCAGCCATTGATCACAGCCCCGATATAGGCGGCAAATGTAAACAATGGTCCCGGGACTGCCTGTGCGGCTCCGTATCCTGCTAAAAATGCTTCCTCGCTAAGCCAGTCTGTTGGAACGAATTCGCGTTCAAGCAGTGGAAGGACGACATGCCCTCCGCCAAAAACGAGCGAACCGGATCGGTAAAAGCTATCGAACATCGCAATCCAGTTCAGTGATGTAGCTTCCCTTAGGATAGGAAGGAGGATGAGCAATACGAAAAACAGCCCGAGTGACACAAATCCAACGCCTTTGGAGATGGGGAAATGCATCCTTGAGTCATCCTCGGCAATATGTGATTTGAACATAAAATATCCTATTATTCCAGATATGATAATCACGCCTACTTGTGTGAAGGCTGTTTGCCATAGCAAAGTTGCCGCTAACGCAAATAATGCAATAGTTTTTCTCGGCAGATCAGGAGCCAGTTTTTGTGCCATCCCTATTACTGCATGCGCGACAACAGCGACAGCCACGATTTTCAGGCCATGAATCCAGCCCGCATCTGCAATACCAAACCCCTGGAGGATAAGCGCGAATAAAATAAGAGCCAATACCGAAGGAAGGGTAAAACCGATGAATGCCAGCAGACCGCCTAGCAGCCCGCCGCGCATCAACCCAACGCCGATGCCCACCTGGCTGCTCGCAGGACCGGGGAGGAACTGGCATAATGCTACCAAATCCGCATAGCTTTTTTCGTCCATCCATTTTCTGCGGCGGACATATTCTTCATGGAAATAGCCTAAATGGGCAACCGGACCGCCGAATGAGGTCAGCCCTAATCTGGTTGATACCAGCAGGATTTCCAGGAGAGTTGATTCACTCTTTTTTTCTGAAGTTTGAGCAAGTTTCACTTTTTAATCTCCTCTTGGTAAAAGTATATTGATCTATGTCAGCTCATCGTACATCCTCTATGGAAATTTTTCTTTCTTTAATGGAGAAAATCAATAACGAATTTCGATATCATTTTAACCTAACTTATTGAAAAATCGAAGTAGTAACTTAAATAACATTTCAAAAATTCGTAGGCTTATTGCTGTTTTTCACTACTGTTAACAGAGAGTTTTAGTATATGATCAACTGCTTAAATTAGATGTTAAATACACAAGGGAGTATAATGGGCATAGGACAACCTTCCAAAGGTTTGAGCCTCATGCTTTTTTTGTTGAATGGGAATTATATGTGCATACATTTAACCTTGGTGGTGTAACGATGACACAGAAATTATTTGCAAGAATTGTAAAATTCGGCGGAACAGCCTTGATCACTATCTTTGCCATCATGTTTGTTCTCGGGTTCATAACTGGAGAAACGGACTTGATGAGTGAGCTTTACAAGAAAATCGGCACAATGGCAGAAATTGCAGCGATTGCGGCTTTTGCTTTGTGGGTGATCAGGCTTGCATTT
>NZ_JBAVFI010000005.1:0-2134 GCF_049588175.1 Mesobacillus sp. | reverse complement strand
GGTATAATCAGTGAAATAACGCTATACAAGGAGCAGACAATGGGATATATCATTGAACATTTTGCCCATGCGATACCATCGCTAACCCATGCGGAAAAGCATGTACTTTACTATATTGAATCGAATTTGGAAAAGGCGAAGCAGCTGTCGCTGACTGCGATGGCGGAGGCAAATAATGTAAGCACAACGACCATTGTCAGGATGTGCCATAAGCTTGGACTTGAAGGATTTACGGAGTTGAAGTTCTTTTTGAAGGGAATTGAAAATGAACAATTGCCAGGTGAAAAAAATCCGCTGGACCGATATAGAACGGATATCAGTAACACCTTAGCTTCCATTCAGCTCGAGGAAATTGAAAAAATAGCAAATGAGATTACTCATTCCAGCCGGGTGATCATCGTGGCCGTAGGACTCTCAAAAATGATGGGTGAGTATTTCAGCAAGCTGTTCATGCAGGTCAACAAGACGACGATTTACGTTTACGAATCGCACATCATTGACATACTGACCAACATGCTTGAACCAAAGGACATGGTCATCTTCATCTCATCAAGCGGCGAAACAAAGACCCTTACGAAGATTGCAGAAAAAGTAAAATACAAAACAAGACAGACCCTTGCCATCACCAATGCACCAGACAGCACACTCGCAAACCTGACCGAATACTCCCTAAGCGCCAGCGTCCAAAGAATAACATTTGCCGGTTACGACCTCACCGCCAGATCAACACTCGTCATGCTCATTGATCTATTATTTGAAGTCTATTTGAAGAATAACTGAACCATGGAGCGTGAACATGGGCGTGAACATGGGGACGGTTCTCGTGTTCCATTTTGGAACAGAAAAATGGGGACGGTTCTCGTGTTCACTCTAAAATAAAAAAGCAGCAGCCAGTATCCTTGTTAGGAAATGGCTGCTGCTTTTGGTTTTTTGGCTGATTATTGCCTCGGCCTATTTCGCTTTAGTCTTTCGAAGGACTGACCGATAAAAATGACTATCAGAGACCCCATTTATTAATCAAACGTTTGATTAATTTTTTTCAGCTGGGATTATAAATGCGAAACAATCAATTCAGCATTCCCACTAAGGTCAAATTCCCCAAATCCAGAAGGAAGAAGGAAATGATCACCCTTTTCGAAGGTGTACGTTGCCTCACCTTTAATCAGTGATCCAGACCCTGAAATAACACTAACAAGCTCAAAAGAATGATTCTGCCCTAGCTTTGCACTGCCTTCCAGTTCCCACTTATGAACCGTGAAATAGTCGCTTTCTACAAATGTAGTGACTTTCATATCTCGTGTTGTTCCAACAACCGGCTCGATCTCCGGCTGAACGGCAGGAACCGTCGTAACAGCAATCGACTGCTCAATGTGAAGCTCGCGCAAGTTCCCTTCATTATCTCTGCGGTCATAATCATAAACCCTGTATGTTGTATCAGAGTTCTGTTGAGTTTCAAGGATGACGATCCCCGCACCGATTGCGTGGACTGTACCGCTTGGGACAAAGAAGAAGTCGCCTGGCTTAACAGGTACTTTCGTCAGCAACTCGTCCCATTTTCCTTCATGGATCATCGCTGCCAACTCTTCTCTTGTTTGAGCAGTATGGCCGTAAATGATCTCTGCTCCCTCTTCACAATCGATGATATACCAGCATTCTGTCTTCCCCAGGTCGCCTTCATGCTTGAGACCATATTCATCATCAGGGTGTACTTGGACTGACAAGTCTTGGGCTGCATCAAGAATCTTAGTCAATAGCGGAAAACGGTCTCCCTCGATATTGCCGAACAGCTGGCGCTGGTTTTCCCATAGCTCACCTAATGATAATCCCTTAAACTCACCGTTCTTCACAATACTCTGACCATTGCTGTGTGCAGCAAAAGCCCAGCACTCACCTGTTTGAGCGGAAGGAAGCTCATAGCCAAAGGATTTCAGCTGCTCCCCGCCCCAAATACGTTCTTTAAAAACTGGTTCAAAAAATAATGGCTGTAATGACATGTAATTAGACCTCCAACGTTTCATTAAAACTTCTATAATAGTAACATGAGGGAAAGTTGCTAGTAAAACTCTCCCATTAATTCTCCATTTCCTTAGGCAAACTTTGCGGGCAGTGAAACATGAGAACCGTCCCCATGTTC
>NZ_JBAVFI010000004.1:0-2471 GCF_049588175.1 Mesobacillus sp. | reverse complement strand
CATGTATTTATGGTCTCGTTTGTCAAGCATAGCCAAGCCCATCGGAATGGAGAAAACAATTGTTGCTCCGGCCATGAAACCAACGATCATTGCCATGATCCAGCCTTCCTGCGTCTCCTTCAACACTTGAGCAAGCTGATAGCCGCCCATGTCGGTAGCCAGGATCGCTGTTGCAGCAATTGCTGGGTCTGCTCCGATGGCCGCAAAAAATGGACCTGCCACCTTGTCAATAAACCATGATAAAAACGGAATAGAAGCCATGATCCCTGCAGCTGGCACAAAAATATGCCCAATTGCATGCAGACCTTCCATAAACTGCTTACCTAACCCCTCATCACTATTCCTGATTGCCGCAAAGGCACCAATCACAGCACATGCCATGATAATGTAAATCACAATCTTGCCAACCATTATCATACTTACCCCTCCAAGTCCTTTGTTCTTTTATTTTTAATGGAAAATATCCCCTCGAGGAGGGAGAACACACACGATCGGCTTTCAACACCGGAACCATGAAATGCTCTGCAAATCACACCATTTTTAGGCAAAAAGGTGCCACCCGGAATCATTTTCGATTCCGAATGGCACCATTGCCAGGGTTTATTCACTTGTTAGGTGTGGCTTACTGTGCTTCGTATTTCAAAATGATGCGCTTTGCGATTTTTTCCAGTGGAACCTGTTTATCCATACTGATTTTCCGCATCTTCTGAAATGCAGTGTCTTCGGAGAGATTTTGCTTATCCATCAGCAATCCTTTCGCCCTTTCAATAATCTTGCGGCTTTTTATCTTTAATTCCATCGAATTGATTTTTTCCCGGAATTCATTCGATCTTTCAGCCTGCTTAAGGGCGATTTCAACCGCTGGAATCAGACTTGCTTCAGTGATGGGTTTGACAAGATAACCATATATATTGGATTCTTTTGCTTTATTTATGAATTCCTGCTGGCTGTATGCAGTAAGCAGTAAAATCGGTGTATTCATTTTATTCGAAATAATTTGACTAGCCTTCAGCCCATTTAGCTTCGGCATTTTGATATCCATAATGATCAAATCAGGCTTATGTGCAAAGGCTTGCTCAACAGCTGATTCCCCATCACCTGCCTGGGCAACAACACTATAGCCGGCATCTTCCAGCATTAGGGACACATCAAGCCTTACGATTGATTCATCCTCTACAACCATGATTCTTTTCTTCATATTTGGACTCCCTGCCCTTCAATCGGAAATTTAACTGAGGTCATTGTTCCTTGTTCTGTTCTCATAATGGCAAATTGGCCACCCAGATCATGCTCGATCATCATTTTGACAATATCCAGCCCAAATGAATGCTTGGCATTTTCCGAATACCCTATGCCATTGTCATTGACCAGGACCTCAAGTTCAGATTCGTCATTCTTGAAGGAAACCTCAATG
Source organism: Mesobacillus sp. (assembly GCF_049588175.1). GTDB lineage: Bacteria > Bacillota > Bacilli > Bacillales > Cytobacillaceae > Mesobacillus. Next base: position 1,057 of record NZ_JBAVFI010000004.1, on the reverse strand, counting down.
TGTCCTGAGGAAAGTCCCTGAAAAGCATGTTTTAGACAGTTCTGAATCAGTTCATTAATGACAAGCGCCATTGAAACCGCTTTGCTCGAACTGATCAAAAGCCGTGAACCTTCGTAATGGATCGATATTTCTTTCTGCTGTTGTTCATCATTATAGACAAGCATATTACCGATCTTCTGTATTAAGCTGTACAGGTCTACTTCATCTTCACTAGAATTGGCGAGGATGATTTCGTAAACAGACGCGATACTGAGGATACGATTTAAGCTTTTAACAAAATGCTTTTTGCTCTCTTCTGGTACTTCGAGCCGCATCTGAAGTCTCAAAAGACTTGCGACTGTCTGCAGATTGTTTTTTACCCGGTGGTGAATCTCTCTGATGGCAACCGATTTAACGATCAGTTCTCTCTCTTTTTCCCTCAGCTCGGTCAAGTCTTTCAGGATAATAAAGGTTCCTGATGACTTGTCTCCCTGGCCAAGCTTAATTTTCTTCACCTGAATCGTCTTTTTGGCCACCTTCGTTTCTTTGACAAGAAGCTCATCATCACTATCAATCATCTCTTTTAAGATTGGCAGATAATCGGTGATCAAATTGCCCATGTAGCAATCTGCTGAGCAAAGTTCGTGAACCATCGTTGTCGCTGAAGGGTTGCAATACAGTATTCGATGCTCGTGATCGAGGAAAAATAGAGACTCTTCAATTACCTCGGAGATGATCGGCCGGCTTTCTGCCATCCCGATGAGCATTCCGCTCAATTTTTCCGTCGCCTCTGATAACGCTTCCATTTTTAGCTGAGTTTGGACCCTGTCACTTATATCCTTCTCCATGATCAGAGAACCGATGACAAGATTATTCTCATTCTTTATTGGCACAACACTTTGTTCGACGGTTTTCCCTTCCTGCGTAAGTGCTCGATTGGTGGAAATATACCGTCCGGTTTTCAGGGTGAACATGACTCCAGGTTCAAATGCATCATATGCAAACTTACCGGCGACAGTATTCTTGTAAATCGACTTTCCTGTTGAAGGTGCAGCTTCAGCCACCACGATGGCATGTG
>NZ_JBAVFI010000003.1:0-10045 GCF_049588175.1 Mesobacillus sp. | reverse complement strand
AGGCAGATTGTCGTCTTCAATATACTCTACACCTGCTGCCGATAAGTGTTGTTTCAACCCTTCAATATTTTCCATTTCAAAAGCTGGATGCGCCTTTTGGGCAGGTATGAACGGTTCCTCAATGCCAATATGGATCTGGCAGCTGCCATATTTGAACCATGCGCCGCCTCTTTTTTTCAACACCGGTGGCTTCTCAATTTCTTCAAAACCTAGTATTTCTCCAAAAAATTCCCTTGCACTGTCTTCTGAACCTTTTGGTGCAGCCAGCTGTACATGGTCAATTGCTTTAAATTTGAATGTCATGTGAATCCTCCTTTTCTTTCATTGTAATTTAATAGGTGAGATAAGGAAATTTAGAGATTTGAATATTAGCAGATAAGTTTTCCTTATTGATTTTTCTTATTCTCCTCGGGTAATACAAGCCCTCATTGCAACATATAAATTACTAAAAGTTTTAAGCACGTTTTTTATAAAAGAGGGGGCAACAAGGATGAAGAAAAGATTTTTTGCTATTGTGCTGATGGCAATTACAGCGTTAATAGTTTCTGCCTGCGGCACAAGCAAGACTAACGAAACGAGCGGTACAGGGTCAGAAGCAGGAAAGAAGGAACTCCGCGTCGTGACAGATGCAGCCTATGCACCGTTTGAATACATGGAAGGCGATAAAATCGTTGGGTTCGATATCGACTTTCTAAAAGCAGTTGCAGAAGAAGCAGGTTATAAACTGAAGATTGAACATGTCGGCTGGGATCCTATTTTTGTAGAAATTAAAAGCAAGCGTGCTGATATTGCAATTTCATCCATAACGATAAATGATGACAGAAAGCAGACCTATGATTTCTCTTTGCCATACTTCCTCTCAACAAATAAGATTTTGGTTCGTGAAGACAGTGAGATTAAGAGTGCGGCCGATCTGAAGGGGAAGGTGGTTGCCGTCCAGAATGGCACAACTGGCCAGGAAGCAATGGATAAACTCCTAGGAAAGAATAATGAGGATATCAAAAAATTCGAAAACAACAACCTTGCCATCATGGAAATGATGAGTGGAGGAGCCGATGCCGTCGTTGCAGATAACGGAGTGGTTGAGGTGTATGCGAAAAACAACCCGAAGGAAAAATTGAAGGTCATTGAAGACAGCGGCAGCTTTGATGCGGAATTTTACGGCCTTCTTTTTCCGAAAGGTACAGAGCTGAAGGCTGATTTCGATAAAGCGATCGAAAAGGTATTCGAGAACGGCACATATGAGAAAATCTATCAGGAATGGTTCGGGCAAAAGCCTAATATGGAAAAGCTGAAGGAAGCACAAAAAGCATCAAAATAACATTGGGAAACAAACAACCTGCCAAGATGCGTAACTCTTAAACTAGTGTTACGCATTTTTTTATAATGGCGGACCAATTAATCTGTTTGATCGTGGAATTCGGAATCAAGTGTTTGTACTTATTTAAGTCGGTTTTTCACTTGCAGGATTCATTTTTAAATTGTTGTTGAGCCTGTTTTTTAACTTGTTGGATTCAGTTTTTTCCTAGTTGGGCTCGTTAAAAGTTTTTGGACTTTATAAGAATTGATCATTTTCGAAGTATTAGCATTCAAGTTTTGGGGGGCAAGCTATGGATTTTCGTTTTGATATTATCCTTGAATATTCTCCTTATCTATTAAAAGGGACACTCGTAACCATCGGGCTATCTCTGGCGGGGATTGCAATTGGGACAATCCTTGGCCTGTTTATCGGACTTGGCAAGATGCAGCGCCGGAAGCTGCTTGCCTGGCCGTTTGACTGGTACATTACCTTCTTCCGTGGAACGCCGTTATTTGTGCAAATTTTATTGATTCACTTTGGAGTGGTACCCATGTTCATGGGGGAAACGAATGGGATTATTGCTACGATCATCGCGCTTTCCTTGAACGCGGCTGCATACATTGCTGAAATTTTCAGGGCGGGAATCCAGTCGATCGACAAAGGACAGATGGAGGCAGCCCGTTCGCTCGGAATGAGCCACGTACAAGCGATGAGTTACGTGATTTTGCCTCAGGCATTTAAAAGGATGATTCCGCCGCTTGGCAATGAATTTATTGTCCTGATCAAGGAATCCTCGCTTGCAGCGGTCATTGCCACCCCCGAAATCATGTACTGGGGGCGTTCGATGGCGGGGCAGTATTATCGGGTTTGGGAGCCGTACCTGACGGCCGCAGTTATTTATCTAATACTGACACTTTCACTTAGCTTCCTGCTAAATCGTCTGGAAAGAAGGCTTGATACAGAATGATAAAAGTTGCAAATCTAAAGAAATCCTTTGGCCAGAACAAGGTATTGAATGGGATAGATGTTGAAGTCCAGCCGCAGGAAGTAGTGGTAGTCATAGGGCCATCTGGTTCAGGAAAATCAACCTTTCTGCGCTGCATCAATTTGCTTGAAACGATATCCGATGGCCATGTGCTGATAGAAGGAATGGACATCACCGATAAAGGCATCAATATTAATAAAGTGCGTGAGGATGTTGGGATGGTATTTCAGCATTTCAACTTATTCCCTCATAAGACAGTGATGGAGAATATCATGCTTGCTCCTCTAAAGGTTCGCGGAATTTCGGAAGAGCATGCGAGGGCGAAAGGTATGGAGCTTTTGAAAAAGGTAGGCTTGGAGGACAAGGCAGATGCATATCCGGCTTCGCTTTCAGGAGGCCAGAAACAGCGTGTTGCCATCGCCAGGGCACTTGCGATGGAACCGAAAATCATGCTGTTTGACGAACCTACCTCGGCACTTGATCCAGAAATGGTCGGAGAAGTGCTCGAAGTGATCAAGCAGCTGGCCCGCGAAGGAATGACAATGGTTGTTGTCACCCATGAAATGGGTTTTGCCAGGGAAGTGGGGGACAGGGTCATTTTTATGGACGGGGGCTTGATCATTGAAGAAAACAAGCCAAAAGATCTCTTCGAAAACCCGCAGCATGAACGGACAAAAGCCTTTTTGAGCAAGGTTTTATAAAGCATTCAAACTTTTGATTAACAGATTAATAGCTATAAAACAAGCCTGCATACAGAGATGCAGGCTTGTTTTTACTAGTTTGTTTGTAAGTCAGCCATACGAGGCAATTGCGCTTTACTGTTCAACAGCAGCGTGAAACCTTGCCGCCTTTGCCGCTGTACCTTGCCTCCTGTGCTTCACAGAAAAACTCTTTTCTTGATTTAACAGGTTCTTCAGGATGATGGACCGCCATGTGCTCAACATATTTTTCGTAGCTAGGCACACCGACAAGCAGGCTGATGAACTGTTTCCTGTAATGAAAAAGTCTCTTAAGACGATTAAGCATAATGCTTTAAGTCACCTTCATTTCGTGGCACGTAAGGATCTTCGTGAAGATCTAGCTTCTGGTTGGTTAAAACCTTCATCCAGATTCTAATGGCTGAAATCAGGACAGTGATGACGACAATCATGAAGAAGGCTGTCAATCCTGCATCGACATAATCATTGACCAGCACCTGTTTCATCTGTGCTGGAGTAGTGGCAGGTGCAAGTACCTTTCCTCCATCCAAGGCTTCCTTAAATACTTTTGAGTGAGCAAGGAAACCGATTTTAGGATTTTCGTGAAAAAGCTTCTGCCAGCCAGCTGTCATTGTCACGATTAAAATCCATGTAGTTGGGACGAGCGTAACCCATACATACGCTTTTTTACCCATTTTATACAAAATAGTCGTTCCAAGTAATAGGGCAATTGCCGCGAGCATCTGATTTGCGATTCCAAACAGCGGCCATAGGGTATTGATTCCACCCAGCGGATCGATGACACCCTGGTATAAGAAATATCCCCATCCAAGTACACAAAGAGTAGTAGCAATAATGTTAGGAATCAATGCATCGGTCCTGGCGAATGGCTTGTAAGCCGTTCCGATAATATCCTGGATCATAAATCTGCCAACACGAGTACCAGCGTCAATTGTCGTTAGGATAAACAGAGCCTCAAAAAGGATGGCGAAGTGATACCAGAAAGCCATCAATGCTTTTCCGCCAATCACTTTAGAGAAAATCACGGCCATACCAATTGCCAGAGTCGGCGCTCCACCAGTACGTGAGAGAATGCTTTCTTCTCCTACATCATCAGCGAGGTTAGTTATATCATCAGGAGTGATCGTGTATCCCCAACTCGTAACTGTTTGGGCAGCCTGGATAGCGTCAGTTCCAATCACAGCAGGAGGACTGTTAATCGCAAAGTAAATCCCTGGTGTCAGGACGCAAGCTGCAATCATTGCCATGACTGCAACAAAGGATTCTGTCAGCATAGCACCATAACCGATCGGCTGTGCATGAGATTCTGTTTCGATCATTTTTGGTGTTGTACCAGATGATACTAACGCATGGAACCCGGATACAGCTCCACAGGCAATAGTAATGAACAAGAAAGGAAACATATTTCCAGCAAATACTGGGCCTGTACCGTCAACGAACTGCGTAACTCCAGGCATAGACAGGTTCGGTGCTACAATAATGATTCCAAGAGCAAGTCCTAAAATTGTTCCAACCTTAAGGAATGTGCTCAAATAATCACGCGGTGCAAGCAGCATCCATACAGGCAAAACTGAAGCAATAAAACCATAAATGATCATCATAATTGCAATTGTTTCGCCTTTAAAAGTGAACATGGCGGCTAATGATGGATTTTCCGCAACAGTCTGCCCAAGGAAAATGGACAAAAGGAGCAGTACAACTCCAATAGCAGAGGCTTCACCAACCCGTCCTGGACGGATATACCTCATATAGAATCCCATGAACACCGCAATAGGAATCGTTGCGGCAATAGTAAACATACCCCAAGGACTTCCTGCGAGCGCTTTCACAACAACTAAAGCTAAAACTGCCAGTAAGATGATCATGATACCGAGAATCCCGATCATGGCAATAAAGCCAGTCACTTTTCCCATTTCATCTTTAATCATCTCACCTAACGATTTACCATTTCGGCGCATGGATCCAAACAGGATGATGAAGTCCTGGACAGCACCTGCTAAAACAACACCGACTACAATCCAAATCGTTCCCGGCAAATACCCCATCTGCGCTGCCAGGATTGGACCTACAAGGGGGCCAGCCCCAGCGATGGCTGCAAAGTGGTGACCAAAAAGCACCCATTTATTCGTCGGGACATAGTCCTTCCCGTCATTGTTAATTTCTGCGGGAGTTTTACGGTTGTCATCCAGTTCAAATACTTTTCTTGCCATGAATCGGCTGTAAAACCGGTACGCAATGGCATACACACTGACTGCTGCCGTTAATAGCCAGATGGCATTAACGCTTTCTCCGCTGCTCAATGCCATCATCGCGAAGCCAGCTGCACCAAGTGCGGAGACCAGTCCCCAAATGATAATAGACCTAATAGCTTTCAACTTTTTTCCCACCTTTTTATTTGGTATGTCCAAATTATATTTTATAATTCTAAATTTTTAAATAAGTAATTTTATTCAGATTATCTTCCCGATATTTTTGGCGTGTGAAATTTCAGGTATTAGATAATTTGATTTGCAAAAATTTATCGGATTAACGGTCGAACGATATTATTTTTCATCAGAAGGTTAGCGGAATAATAAAAGCGGGTAGTTTACTCCTACGAACAAGTTAGCAAACAAGCATTATTCTTATCTACACCGAGCAACAGGAGAGGAGAAACTATGAAAGAAGCTCATATTACAAGTACACAAGCAATCAGCGGGATTAATAAAGAAAAAGGAAGCGATGCATCAGGATTAAAAAGAAGGCTGGGCACCCGGCACTTATCGATGATTGCCATCGGAGGCAGTATTGGAACTGGATTATTTGTAGCCAGCGGAGCTTCGATTTACCAGGCAGGCCCGGGCGGCGCGCTGCTTGCTTATGGCATAATCGGTTTCATGGTGTATTTGCTTATGACGAGCCTAGGTGAGATGGGCACTTATATGCCGGTAACAGGATCCTTCAGTACATATGCAACAAGATTTGTTGACCCGGCCTTTGGTTTTGCAATTGGCTGGATTTACTGGTTCAGCTGGGCAATCACCCTGGCACTTGAAGTTTCCGCGGCTGCGATTTTAATGAAATACTGGCTTCCTGATTCACCATCTTTTATCTGGAGCGCACTATTCTTAACCATTATCTTTGGACTTAATTTCCTATCCGTAAAACAATATGGTGAAGCTGAATACTGGTTCTCACTTATTAAAGTAGTGGCTATTATCGCCTTCATTATTTCTGGATTGCTAATGATTTTTGGTATCATGTCAGGAGATGTCGGAGGTTTTAAAAACTTTACTACTGGTGATGCCCCATTTAACAATGGTATTCTTGGAATCATTGGAATTTTCATGGTAGCGGGTTTTTCGTTCCAGGGAACTGAAATTGTCGGGATTGTAGCTGGCGAAAGTAAAAATCCTAAGGAAAATGTCCCAAAAGCAATCAAGCAGGTTTTCTGGCGCATTTTGCTATTTTATATGCTATCAATCTTTGTGATTGCCATGATCATTCCGTTCACAGATTCAAGGCTGCTTGGCGGAGATATCGATAAAGTGGCAATGAGTCCGTTCACACTCGTTTTTGAAAATGCAGGCATTGCATTTGCTGCGTCTATAATAAATGCTGTTATATTAACATCTGTTTTATCTGCAGGAAATTCAGGTTTATATGCATCTACAAGAATGTTATGGGTGATGGCAAAAGAGGGACAGGCCCCTAAGTTCCTGAAACAGGTCAATAAAAATGGTATTCCGGTCAATGCATTGCTGGCTACAACTGCGTTCGGGCTGCTGGCATTCCTCAGCTCCATATTCGGTGAGGGAAAGGTATTCATGTGGCTCCTGAATTCATCAGGGCTTGCCGGTTTCCTGGCGTGGGTAGGCATAGCCGTCAGCCATTATCGTTTCCGTAAGGGCTACATCGCACAGGGAAGAGATATGAATCTGTTAACCTATAAGGCGAAATGGTTCCCGTTAGGGCCTTTGTTTGCTGCTGCACTTTGTATCTTCATTATCCTGGGGCAAAACTATCAAGCATTTACAGGGGACAGCATTGATTGGCAGGGAATAATGGTAACATATATTGGAATTCCACTATTCCTCGCTTTGTGGTTCGGCTATAAAATCGCCAAAAAAACCAAATGGGTTGGCTTAAAGGAGATGGATCTTACGCCGACTGGAATAACAACCGAAGTGAAAAAGTAACTTGGAACAGGGGCTGGCAGCCTCTGTTTTTTTTGTCGAAAAGTTATTGTTGTTAAAACTAATGAGGTTAGTTAAAATAAAACTAATGATATTAGTTTTAATGGAGGGTTTATTCATGAGAGTGATAAAAGAAGGATTTCTATATCAACTGACGTTTATGCCAAAACTGTTTCCGGTGAATTGTTATTTTATTGAAGAAGAGGATGGTTTGACTTTGATCGACGCGGCGTTGCCTAATAGTGCAGAACCTATATTGCAGGCGGCAAAGCAAATTGGGAAGCCAATCTCAAGAATTGTTCTGACACATGCACATGGTGATCATATTGGAGCGCTGGATAAATTGAAAGATATGCTGCAAGTACCTGTTTATATTTCAGCAAGAGATTCCCGACTGCTAGCTGGAGATACATCGCTGGACCCTTCAGAATCTCAAACTCCAATACGCGGAGGAATTCCTAAGAATATTAAAACAAAGGCAGATGTACTTTTACAGGATGGAGATAAAATTGGATCGTTAACAGCCATTTTCACTCCGGGTCATACACCTGGGTCCATGTCATTCCTTGATGTTAGGACTAATGCAGTAATAGCAGGTGATGCCTTCCAGACAAGAGGAGATACAGCCGTGTCAGGCGTAACAGTTCCGTGGTTTCCGTTCCCGGCAATGGCAACCTGGAACAAAGAAGCAGCGCTGGAGAGCGCCAAAATCATCCAAGGACTAAAGCCGAGCTTGCTTGCAGTGGGGCATGGGGAATTGCTTCGATCTCCTGGAGATCATATTGAAAAAGCCATCAAGAAAGCCGAAGCGATTTTATTCAAATAAAAGGAGAGAAAGAACATGTCACCAAGACCGAAAGTAGCTCTCGATAAAAATGAAATTATCACGGCAGCAGCTGAGCTAGCAAATGAATTTGGAAGCGAGAACGTAACCCTTGCTTTGCTTGCGAAAAAGCTTAGAATAAAACCTCCTTCATTATATAACCACTTTGACGGACTTTCGGGAATCAAAAGAGAGCTGGCGATCTTTTCATTAGAAAAGCTTTACAGCGGATTAGCCACAGCGGCAGCAGGCAGACAGCCAGGAGAAGAAGCTGTGCTGGCGGTCAGTGAAGCCTATTTTTCTTTTTCAAGACAAAATCCAGGTTTGTACGAGTCGGCATTATCTGCTCCAGACCCTGCTGATACAGAAGTTTATTACGCAGGGAAGAAAATTGTTGAACTGGTCGTTTCGACCATCGAGCCATTTGGATTGAAGGAGGATTCTGCTATTCATGCTGTCAGGGGATTGAGAAGCATTATGCATGGGTTTGCCTCGCTTGAACAGAAAGGTGGCTTTGGGCTCTCGCTAGATTTAGACGACAGTTATAAGTTGGCGGTTAAAGCTTTTTTGGCTGGATTAAATGCTTGGTATATAAGCAATTAATGCGTAAAAAGCTTCATTAAATATATGTTTCTTAAATATTCCTGCCAGTTTTGAAAAGTAGTCACATACATATATATAGAGGCAACTTTAGCAAGGACAGGAGGAGCGCTATGGATATATATGTGAGAAGGGGAGATTCCTTTTGGTACTTCAGCAATGTTTTTAATGTCTCTCTTCAGCTGATCATAGATTCTAACCGCGATTTGGATCCCAATGCACTTATGGCAGGACAGAGGGTTAAGATACCCGGCTATGCTGCCGTGGATTACAGAATCAGGGCAGGGGATACATTATGGGCAATTGCACAGAGCAGGAAGCTGCAAGTGGATGCTTTGCTGCTGGCAAACCGGAATATCAATCCCAACGGGTTGTACATCGGCCAGATGATCAAGATTCCTCTGAGAATTACCTGGAGGATTGTCCAGGGAAAGAAAAATTATGATTATGCTGCACTTACGAATGACTTGAACCGCTTGCAGAGTGTATATCCATTTATGCAGCTGCCATCCATCGGAAATTCAGTGTTGGGAAAAAAGATACCGGAAGCGTTAATAGGTAAAGGGAGCAAAAGAGTGCACTATAATGCTTCCTTCCATGCGAATGAATGGATCACGACTCCCATTATCATGACGTTTTTAAACGATTACCTGCTTGCAGTAACGAATAAAACTTCTATCCGCGGGCTGTCCATGGCGAACTTCTATAGCCAAACAACTCTTTCGATTGTTCCTATGGTTAATCCTGATGGCGTGAATCTTGTAATGCATGGACCACCGGTTGAGGAGCCATGGAATGAAAGGGTCGTCGAGTTTAATAAAGGAAGCAGGGATTTTACAGGCTGGAAGGCGAATATCCGCGGGGTCGACTTAAATGACCAGTTCCCGGCAAAATGGGAGCTTGAAAGAGCACGCAACCCTAAACAGCCAGGTCCAAGGGATTATGGCGGTGAGCGCCCATTGACCGAACCCGAAGCAATTGGAATGGCAGAACTGACAAGAAGGCGTGATTTTTCGCGTGTTCTTGCTTTCCATACCCAAGGCGAAGAGATTTATTGGGGCTTTGATAACCTTGAGCCACCTGAATCCGAAGCAATGGCTAAAGAATTCGCACGGGTAAGCGGCTACAAGCCAGTCAAAACAATTGAAAGCTATGCAGGCTATAAAGACTGGTTCATCCAGGATTGGCGCCGTCCGGGCTTCACCGTGGAACTGGGATCCGGAATCAATCCGCTGCCACTATCCCAGTTTGATGAAATATATGAAGATGTACTGGGAATCTTTTTGGCTGGACTTTATTTATAGCAATTCTATTCCTGTAAAAAAAGCATCGGGATGCTTTCCCGCTGCTTCAGACTGTAGACAAACTCGATTAAAGCGAGCTTGTCTACAGTTTTTCATTTTGGTTGAGAAGTAATACAGGTCTGTTGATTTCCGTTCCAGG
>NZ_JBAVFI010000002.1:0-10631 GCF_049588175.1 Mesobacillus sp. | reverse complement strand
GGAGTACCCTGAAGGCAGCGGAAATCTCCTCGTTTCAGGAGTGCCAATCCAGGAACATAGCCTGAGGCAGACACGCAGCTGGATGGGATATGTTCCTCAGGAAAACATCCTTTTCTCCAGGACGGTAAAAGAGAATATCCTTTTTGGCAACCCATTGGCGACAGATAAAGAACTGCATGAAATCATCGATCTTGCAGCATTCCGAAAGGACCTGGAGCTGTTGCCCGAAGGCTTGGAGACACTTGTTGGTGAGAAAGGAGTCGCGCTTTCAGGAGGACAAAAGCAGCGGATTTCAATTGCGCGCGCATTGATCAAGGATCCTGAAATATTGATTCTTGATGACTCACTGTCAGCGGTCGACGCAAAGACCGAGAAAAAAATCATTGATAACATCCGCAGGGAGCGGAATGCAAAAACAACCATCATTACGACACACAGAATGTCTGCAGTTCAACACGCTGATCATATCGTTGTCCTTGAAGACGGCCAAATCGTCGAGGAAGGAACGCATCAGCAATTAATGGCTCAGAACGGCTGGTACAGTGAGCAGTATATCAGGCAGCAGGCGGAAGCAGTCGAAGAGGAGGTGCACTCCATTTGAGTACTGGAAAAAGATTGTTTCAATACGCTTTAAATTACAAAAAAATAATCTTCATTGCCCTTGCAATGCTTACGGTCGCAGTTGTCGCAGATTTGGCTGGTCCGTTTATCGCCAAGAAGATGATTGATGATCATATATTGGGAATCGAATCGGTATGGTATGAAACTGAACCAGGGTCTGACACCGTTGCATACAATGGAAACTATTATACGAAAGCTGAAGGTGATGCCGAGCCTGATTCAGCAGCAAGGATATTGCAGGTAGGCAGGAATTTCGTGTTTGTAGATGGCAACATTGAATTTGATGGAAAGCGCAGCTATGGCGATGGGATTTTGACGATTAATAAAGGATCGCAGGCTGCACAGTATGAAGCTGAGATTCTATCTGGCGATAATTTGTTAAGCTTTTACAAACCAGAAATCCCTAAAATCTTTGAGCTTCTCGCTTTTTATTTTGGATTACTGATAATTGCTTCAATATTTCAGTACGGTCAAAGATTTTATCTGCAAAAGTCAGCGAACCGAATTATCCAGAAGCTTCGTGAGGATGTGTTCGGGCAGATACAAAGGCTTCCAATTCAATATTTTGATAACCTCCCGGCGGGGAAAGTTGTTGCCAGGATTACAAATGACACAGAGGCCATCCGTGAATTATATGTAACCGTGCTGTCTACATTCTTCACGAGTTTAATCTATATTACCGGAATTTATATTGCTTTGTTTATATTAAATGCGAAGCTGGCGGCAATTTGCTTGTTGTTATTGCCAATCCTGTTCATCTGGACGAAGCTTTACCGCAAATACGCATCTAAATACAATCATGTCATCCGTTCGCGTGTCAGTGACATTAATGGCATGATCAATGAATCGATTCAGGGAATGAGTATAATCCAGGCCTTCAGCCGGGAGAAAGAAACACAGCAAGAATTTGAAACTCTTAATAATGAGCATTTCACATTCCAAAATAAATTATTGAGTCTTAATTCAACCACTTCACATAACCTTGTACAGGTGTTGAGGAACCTTGTTTTTGTTGCCTTCATCTGGTACTTTGGGTCGCAGGCTATGCAGCCGTCATCAGTGATTTCGCTGGGGGTACTGTACGCATTTGTTGATTATATCAACCGCTTGTTTAATCCAATTCAGGGAATCGTGAATCAGCTGGCAAACCTGGAACAGGCTCTTGTAGCAGGAGAGCGCGTTTTTAACCTGATGGATGAGGTTGGAATCGATGTCAGTGAGAAGGAAATTCCTCGCTACAAAGGGAACGTTGTATTTGACCATGTTTCCTTTGGATATAAAGAAGGAGAATACGTCCTGAAGGATCTTTGCTTTGAAGCAAAGCAGGGCGAGACAGTCGCACTAGTCGGCCATACTGGCTCTGGTAAAAGCTCGATCATGAATCTGCTTTTCAGATTCTACGATCCACAGGAAGGCAAAATCATCATCGATGGCATGGATATTGCCGAGGTACCAAGGCAGACTCTTCGCAAGCATATGGGGATTGTCCTGCAGGATCCGTTTTTGTTCACAGGTACGATTGCCTCCAATGTCAGCCTTGATCATCCAGAAATTTCAAGGGAAACTGTCGAGAAGGCACTTGCGAGTGTTGGGGCAGACCGGGTGCTGAAAAATCTTGAAAAGGGCTTCGATGAGCCAGTGATCGAGAAGGGAAGCACATTATCAAGCGGACAGCGGCAGCTTGTTTCTTTTGCAAGGGCACTTGCGTTCGACCCGGCAATCCTTATTCTTGATGAAGCAACATCAAGCATCGATACCGAAACAGAAACGATTATCCAGGAAGCGATGGATATCCTTAAAGAAGGAAGAACCACTTTTATCATTGCCCACAGGCTATCCACTATCCGGAATGCAGACCAAATCCTTGTTCTCGACCGCGGCCGAATCGTGGAAAAGGGCAATCATGACCAGTTGATGGAGTTAAAAGGAAAGTACTATCAAATGTATCAGCTTCAGCTTGGAAACAAGGTGAAGGCAGGATAATGAAATGGCCGCACTCACTTGGTTGGGGTGCGGCTTTTTTCGTTAATGAGCTGAAGCCACCCAGTGTTATAGAACCCCATACCTATTACATCATTGTCACAAAAAGTTACGATTTACCGTCTTGGGTTCCTGTGATCATGTGGTAATTTTAAAATAAATTAACCATATCAATCAGGGGGGATTTAAACATGGCGGACTTAACGGTAACATTAAGCATTGCAAGCATCATGATCCTGGGCTATTTCATTGGTTATGCAATTTACCATAAGGCATAACAATCAGTGAAAAAAGAAATAATGAAAGGCGGAAGCAGTTTTACACACTGCTTCCGCTTTTTTGATGCACATTTCTGGGAAATGAACGGAAAAAACGTTATCCTAAAGGCGGAAATGTTTTAAAAGTTTTGATAAGTATAATAATGAGGTTGAGGAGGGATCGTTTTGTCAGATTATCGTATTGAAAAAGACACAATTGGCGAAATCAAAGTACCATCAGATAAATATTGGGGAGCTCAAACCCAGAGGAGCAAGCAAAATTTTAAGATTGGTACCGAAAAAATGCCGCTTGAGGTTATTTATGCTTTTGCGGAAGTCAAGAAGGCTGCTGCGAGAGTGAACGCAAATGCAGGCAGGCTGTCTGAGGCAAAAGGAAAAGCAATCGCGGCTGCTTGTGACGAAATCCTTCAAGGTCTATTCGACCCCCACTTTCCGCTTGTAGTCTGGCAGACAGGCAGCGGAACTCAATCTAATATGAATGTTAATGAAGTGGTCGCTAGAAGAGCGAATGAATGGCTGGAACAATCTAAGTTAGACGACAAGGTTCATCCTAATGATGATGTGAACATGTCGCAGAGCTCGAATGACACGTTCCCAACCGCAATGCACATTGCCGCTGTGAAAAAAGTGACAGGCGAAGTCCTGCCTGCGATTGAATTATTTAAAAACACACTCAGGAAAAAAGAACAGGAATTTAATAATGTTATAAAAATAGGCAGGACACATCTGCAGGATGCAACTCCACTGACTTTGAGCCAGGAAATCAGCGGATGGCGAGCGATGCTTGAGAAAAACGAACGTATGATATCCGAAGGGCTGAAGTATGTCCGCGATTTGGCAATTGGCGGTACAGCTGTAGGGACAGGAATCAATGCCCCCAAGGATTTTGGTGTCGAAATGGCAAAGCAGCTATCTGAACAAATGGATGAGACATTTCATTCTGCACCGAATAAGTTCCAGGCATTGACATCACATGACGAACTTGTTTTTTTACATGGAGCTTTGAAAGCATTGGCAGCAGATTTAATGAAAATCGCGAACGATGTCAGGTGGCTTGCAAGCGGACCAAGGAGCGGCATTGGGGAACTATTCATTCCCGCTAACGAACCGGGAAGCTCCATTATGCCAGGGAAAGTCAATCCAACTCAGAGTGAAGCACTTACAATGGTAGCGACCCAGGTGTTTGGCAACGATGCCACGATTGGTTTTGCAGCCAGTCAGGGCAATTTTGAATTGAATGTATTTAAACCTGTCATTATTTATAACTTTCTTCAGAGCGCCAGGCTCTTGGCAGATGGAATGAGGTCGTTCAATGACAATTGTGCAGAAGGTATTGAAGCGAATCTTGAAGTGATTGCAGGGCATGTGGAACGATCACTGATGCTTGTTACCGCATTGAATCCGCATATTGGCTATGAAAAAGCAGCCCAAATCGCCAAACTTGCCTTCAAGGAAAATTCGACATTAAAGGAAGCTGCTATAAAAAGCGGTTATTTGACATCAGAGGAATACGATGAGTGGGTTAAGCCGGAGAAAATGATATAACCATTTGTTCAGTAAACAAATTAAGAGGCCCCCTTATAAAAGGGGGCCTAAGCCATTCTATTTTATTGTTTACTGCAATTTAGCGTTGGAAACCGCCAAGTTGTTGCTCAGCCATTTGTACAAGACGCTTAGTGATTTCTCCACCAACTGAACCGTTAGCGCGTGAAGTAGTTTCTCCACCAAGCTGTACGCCAAATTCTGTTGCGATTTCGTACTTCATTTGATCAAGAGCTTGTTGAACACCAGGAACGACTAATTGATTAGAGTTGTTACTTCTAGCCATTATTGTTTCCTCCTTCGTGTTTTTCAAAGTTGTATTTTGGGTTAGTTTGGAATCGAACCAATTCATGGCTGCTGCCATGCCGCCTGGTTTAACCCATATTAGGGAGAATGGCTGGGTTAGCCGGGATTGCACCGGCGCGCACGATTTGCTGCCTTCTATGGCTTAACCCAATATTTTTTGCCGCTTGTTGTTGCTGCGTTGTTTTTGTTGCTGTTTTATTAATAACTAGTATGTTTTGTTTGAAAAAGTTTATTCCTGTCGAATATCAGGTAATTAATTCCAATGATTCTTTCTGAAAATAGTTTTTTCTATGAGATATTCGAGTGGTTGTTATTTAAGGAATGTTTCAACCACTAAAGCCTAATCGCTTTAGCTTTTTTGTTTACGAACAGACCTTACAACATAAACTATCGATAACAGAAGGCAGAAAGGACTGATGAAATGGGGATATGCCCGCTTTGCAACGGTTTCCGCGAAATGACTCCCGTTTGTCCCGATTGTAGTGGCAGCATGGAGAATACAGGCAGAGAAGCTGACTATTATGATGATTATAGCCCGTATATGCCAATAGACCAAATGAAGCTTGAAGATGGATATCCGGTTGATTTTGCAAAAGAGGAATGCCCGCATCTGTTCAAATGCTCAAATTGCGGACACGGCAAGGTATTTTTGATAAAAGAATAGGCTCTGGAAAAGGTAAAAAGCAACCCCAACATAAGTTGGAGTTGCTTTTTTAAGTGTCCTATTATGGACGAATTCTAAATTCTGTATCTGCGTCAAAGAAGTGAACCTTGTTCATGTCAAATGCTAGTTCAATTACCTGTCCTGGAGTAACATCAGTGCGGGAATCAACACGTGCTACGAAATCCTGGCCAGCAAATTGAGAATAAATCATTGTTTCAGCACCTGTAAGTTCAGATACTTCTACAGTTGCTTTTACAGTAGCACCTTGAGAAGCATCGATGAAAACTGGCTCATCATGAAGATCTTCTGGTCTTACACCCATGATGATATCTTTTCCTACATAACCTTGAGTGCGAAGAACTTTCATTTTTCCTTCAGGAATTGCGATTGAAGAGTCATTGACTGTGAACTTGCCTTCTTCAAGTTTACCAGTAAAGAAGTTCATGGAAGGTGATCCAATGAAACCGCCAACGAAGACGTTTTCTGGGTTTTCGTAAACTTCTTTCGGAGCTCCAACCTGCTGGATTACTCCATCCTTCATGACTACTAGACGTGTTGCCATTGTCATCGCTTCAGTCTGGTCATGCGTTACGTAAATCGTAGTTGTGTTCAAACGGCGGTGAAGTTTTGCGATTTCCGCACGCATTTGTACACGAAGCTTTGCGTCAAGGTTTGATAAAGGTTCGTCCATTAAGAATACCTTAGCATCACGAACGATCGCGCGGCCCAAAGCAACACGCTGGCGCTGACCACCAGAAAGTGCCTTTGGTTTACGATCCAAGTAAGGCTCAAGACCAAGAATCTTAGCAGCTTCTTTAACGCGGCGATCGATCTCGTCCTTAGGGAACTTACGCAGCTTCAATCCGAAAGCCATGTTATCATATACAGTCATATGAGGATAAAGCGCATAGTTCTGGAAAACCATTGCGATATCGCGATCTTTTGGAGGAACGTCGTTCACGCGCTTGCCATCGATATAGAAGTCGCCTTTTGAAATTTCTTCAAGACCAGCAATCATACGAAGTGTCGTAGATTTACCGCAGCCTGATGGTCCAACGAAAACGATGAATTCTTTATCCTGAATATGAAGGTTGAAATCTTCTACAGCAGTTACTTTGTTATCATAAATTTTATAAATGTGATCTAATTTTAACTCGGCCATTTTTTAAAGCCTCCCTGAGTGTTTGTCTACAATACACAGTTTAGCGGAAAGGGAGGGTATTAATCATCGGCAGGATGCACAAAAATAATGTAAGCCCTTTTATGCAATGTGTTCAAATGGAAATGTAAACGTTTTATGCAATCTGTTCAATTAGGTATTAATGTTTTTACATTCACTATTAGAAATGCAAAGTTTCTTTTGTTAAAATATCATAATCTACCGCATTTCTTCATAAAGGCATGCAAGGTAGACCATTACCGCAGTGTCGAAATCTTTTAAATGAACCCCGGTTTTTTCCATAAACTTGTCCATCCTATATTGCAATGTATTGCGGTGGACATAAAGTTTTTTTGCAGCAAGGGAAGCATTTGAATTGCTTTCAAGGAATACTTTGATTGTCGACATCAATTCTCTGTCTTCTTCAAAGGCTTCAAGTACAGATGTCTCAAGGATCGCTTTAAGCTCGTCGGGCATGCTTGAGGCAAGTAAAATCGGGAATATTTTTTCAAAGGTATATACATGATTCCTAGTATTGTGATTCGTAGCTTGCATGAATAGCTGCTTTTCGATCGAGAAAAATTCTCGAAGCTGTGCAGTGACTTTATTGAATTTACCTATATAAAAAGACAATTTGATAAAAAAGTCACTTTCAAATGTGGAGCAAATGGATTCAAGTTCATCCGCTGTTTCTGAAACTTCTTTTCTTTCTTCCACTATTAATCCGTATGACTCTTGCAGCCAGATGATGATGTGGTCAGGGAAAAAACCATGTAACGCCTCCGAGATTTCATCTCGGTCAATCTCCTTTGCGTGAAATTGGAATTGGATGAATCTTACTTCATCGGAGTTAGTTAAAGGGATTTTTCCCTCGTGAAACAGGAACTGGTGCCAATTATGAGCAGCGCCAGATAGAATGGATGTTTTTTTCTCTTCAGCAATCTGAAAAAGAATGCTTAGAAGTTCGAGCTGGCTGGCGGACAAATCTGTTTTAGGGATGCCGAGCCAAAGTTTGTCATCTTGATTTTCGTTAAACCAATAGTAATTTGATGAATCAGCTGGGGGAAAATCCTGCGTGACAGAATTAGGGAAATAGGCTAATATTTTATTAATCATATAAGTATCCTCAGGTTTAAATTGATAAAAGATAAGTTTTCTTTTATTATAACAGGAGTAGTCTTCAATTGTTAAATAGCCATAAGGCTGTTTTTGGTAGAAAAAAGGAAAAAATATTGGTATAATAGATACAATACGGGGTACCGTAAGAGGAAGAGGTGTACGAAAATGGAATACACAGCAGAAATGAAAAATCGCTTAAAGCGTTTAGAAGGCCAAGTGCGCGGAGTCATCCGGATGATGGAAGAAGAAAACCATTGTAAGGACGTTGTAACCCAACTGTCAGCAGTTCGATCTGCAGTAGACCGTGCAATTGGATTTATCGTTGCAAAGAATCTTGAATCTTGCATTACTGAAGCAGCAAACGAAGGCAAAGATGCCGATGAAGCTATAAAAGAAGCAGTAAACATGATTGTAAAAAGCAGATAAGACACCAGCATCCTCTGTGGATGCGGTGTCTTCTTTTGTTCCGGCTGTTTTTGCTTTGGATTGCGAAGGTGACAAAATATATGCAAGCCCCTTACTCATTTGGAGGGTCTTCGGGATACAAGTCACGGCTTTCCTCTATATTAGGCATGCTCTCGCTACGGAAAACGTGGCCTCCCGCCATGCCCTCATTAATCATCCGGTCGACATCGACATATACCTTGTCCCGTCCTTCATTTTGTAAATCATCTGCGAACTGTTTATCACGTTTATCTTTCATAATGTCCTCCTTCAAGGCTTTTACGCTTAGAATTCCGGAAAGACAGGATAAACATACATCTCCTGCACCAACTTATTTATCATAAACATGAAAGAGCATAAGTTCATGGATTTGAGTCTTAAGAGCGTCTGCAAATTCTGTCGATGGCTGACACGAAGACCATTCAATATCCCCATTAGGTTGGTAAATCCCCGTGTATTTCTGCTTCTTGAAATAAAATGAAAAATGCCAGCCCGGCATATCCTTATTCTCAAACAATGGCTTAAACTGAAAATGTGTAATCACAAATGATCCCCCTGAACAAATTCTGTTATCACTATTATATAACACAATAGCGCATAAAAGCATCACCGCACCGGGGGTCAGACCCCCAGCGGTTCACCGCGTTACAGTGCCGGGGGTCAGACCCCCAATGGTTTACCGCGTTACAGCGCAGGGGGTTGAAAGCCTGTTTTCCTGAAGAAGAGGTTAACGAGTGCGGTGATTCGTTTTTGTTCTATGTGGGGTTCGTCGAAGCTCATTGGTTTGGAGTTTACTTCATAGATTACGTATTCGCCGCTTTCTGATATCCCAGCGTCAAGGGAGAATTCCCCGAAGTAGCCGAGTTCATCTGTTAGCAGCTGTCCTATTTGTTTGACTACCCATGAAAAGAATTGATCGTGTTTTTCATTTCTGAGATTCACATAGGGCAGTATAACTCCTCCATTTGGAAGGTGAGTCGTTAAATCCTGCTTTTGGGACTGGCGGATTCCAATCCCGGTTACTTCATAGCCATTCGGTCCATCATGGGCATGAACCCTGAAATCAAACCTTTTACCGTCGATGGCGGCAGGGAAAATTTCTTTTTGGGCGATATATTCATGCTTTATAAGCTGCCTGCCCTTCACTTTCCATAATTCCTTCATGCTTGGATAAATATGCTGGTATGAATGGCTGAAAAATTCGATTTTCCCGCTATTCCACTCCCGGATGCGAAAGATGCCAATGCCTTTTGAGGAAGATGCTGGCTTCAAATAAAGTCCGCGATGGTTTTCAAGAAATGCTGCTAAATGGATCATTGATTTAATGGCGATGCTTTCTGGCATTAAATCGCGTAATTGCGAATGCCTTGAAAATAATGAGTACAATTTATTTTTATTGATAAAAGCTGGATTGAAAAATGGAATCCCAAGTGCAGAAAGGTATTTAACGGCATCAGTGAATGCGGGCTGTTGTTCTGCGTGACGGAAAGGAATTCGGTTAAAAACAAGGTGGGGCAGGGGGGTCTTGATTGGGATCCACTTCTGCTGATCAGGTAAATAAGTGACGCCTGTGATTGCATCCTTTACCAGTGTTTCAGGTGGAAATATAACAACCATTCCATTCCTTTTGGAAACCTCTGCTTGTAAGGCATGAAATAAGGGGCCATTGCCTGACAGAGCCAGCTTCCTGCTCATGGCAGTCATAATGCCAATCAAAGGTCCGGTGGTTCCATTCAAGTTATTTAACAGAAATCGGTGGCTATTTTCCGGCAGCGAACCTGATGAAGCAGGAACCTTGATTTTATTAAAGCCAAAGCTGATATTCTCATCAGCTCTGGCTTCATGCGTCCACTCTTTCGAATCTGAATTAAATCGGAGAATCATTTGAATATTTCCTCTGGGGCCGTTATTGCTTTCTCTGCCAGGAAAATTCCGAATGAAAGAGACAGCTTGCGTGTCAGCAAATCAAAGTTCTTTAGCTTTGGGTGCTTGAATATTGATCGGCCTGGCTTTGAATTCGCCTCAAAGATCCATACCTTACCGGATTTATCGATGCCGAGGTCAAAGCCGATTTCCCCGATGATTCCTTCCATATTCTTTTCCAAGATTGAACTAAGAAGCAAGGAAACCTCCGACAACCGCTTTTCATACAGCTCCCGTTCGTCTTTATTCTCAAATAGTTCATCGAGAGATTTTACGACCCCGCCATTATTTACATGTGTTGTAACGCTTCCTTGTCCGGCAATTTTTGCAGCGATAGCGGCTACCTGCCACTTTCCGTATTCATCTTTATTTGTATGAACTCGGAAATCGATCAGCCTTTTCTCGGATCTGAGCAGGCTTATTCCCTGCTGGACAATCATGTGCGAAAGATTCCGTTTATGGAAAACCTTTTTCATCAACTTTTCAAGGCTGTCGAATTTCGTTAATTTGTTTATGCCTTCTTGGTCGCGATAACGGCAATAATAGTCACCTGTCAGTTTATCAAACAGAATTTGATGGATTCCAAGGCCTAGAC
>NZ_JBAVFI010000001.1:0-1756 GCF_049588175.1 Mesobacillus sp. | reverse complement strand
ATGGACGAATCACATCGGCAACATCCAATAGCGCCAGACCCATTTCCGAAGTAATATTGTTGGGTACAGATTGAGAAAGCGTGTCTGCTGCATTCTTTTCCCCTAACCACTTCTCCATGTTTTCATTGATCCATCTCGCCGCATTCATCGCACCCATAATCATACGCATACTACGCGGATCAGATAAATTCTTCTTTAAAAGCTGGATATCTTCTAGGATAAAATCAAATACATCTGATCCTGATTTGATTTGGATGGTTTGTTTTAGCTCTTCTATTGAAGTTTGAGTACTGTTTATCAAATCAGAAACGATGGACGGATCGTTTTCGAGAGGTGCTTGAAAACCGTTGGTGGAATTCATCCCTTCCTGATCATCAGGTAACAATTTGATAAAATCTCCTCGTTTCACTATGGTCATGATTGCGTTTTTAGTGAACAGGTCGGATTGTTCCATGGCATCTAATAAAAATTTCCTGCTGGCGGGTGCAATCAGCTGCTCCGTGACATCCACAAACAACCTTCCACCTGCCTTTTGCATGGGGCGCAAAGCTGTTAACTGGAATATAGACATTCCCAGTGGTTTCATGGGGTCGCTCATCATTTGCTGATGGCCGACGGATAGATAGACGCGATTCTCCTGGTCATTCGCTTCAGGGATGGGGTATAACGTAGTGATTGGCCGGCTCTGGACAATATAAAATGTATCATCTGCCAAACACCATTCAATGTCTTGCGGGCAGCCAAATTGCGCTTCGATCTGTCTTCCGATGCGGGCTAGCTGTAAAATCTGCTGGTCAGTAAGTGTTTGAGTCTTTTGCTGATCAGGACCAATCTGCTGTGTCTCTGTTCCGCCTTCTTTTCGTCCATAGATCGCCAATTTTTTGGCTGCTATCCTCTTATCGACGATTGCCTCTTCCCGCACTTTATAACAATCGGCCGTAACCAAACCAGAGACCAGTGCTTCCCCAAGCCCAAAACTGGCATCGATGGATAGCAACTTTCGGTTAGCAGTAATCGGATCTGCTGTAAATAAAATCCCTGACGCCTCCGGAAAAACCATCCTTTGAACGAGAACAGATAAATAAACTTGTCTGTGGTCAAACCCTTTTTGCATTCGGTAGATCACCGCACGCTCTGTAAAAAGGGAAGCCCAACACTTGCTGATATGCTGCAAGATTGCTTCTTTTCCGATGACATTTAAAAAGCTGTCATGCTGGCCAGCAAAAGAGGCATATGGTAAATCTTCAGCAGTCGCACTAGAACGCACAGCATAAGCATGATCATCACCAAACTTGGAGAGATAGTGATCAACTTCTTTCACAACATCAGCTGGAATTTCTACTTCCATAAGGATTTGCCGAATCTTCTTGCTGATTTCACCAATTTGATCTCGATTCTCTACGTTTAGCGATGTTAGTTGATCCAGCAATGCGTGAAAGATTTCATTTTGTTCGATGGCTTTTTGATATCCCTCGGTTGTAACACAAAATCCTTCTGGCACATGTATTCCTTGAATTTTGGATAATTCCCCTAAATGCAATCCTTTTCCGCCAACAAGCCAAAGCTGTGTTTGATCCATTTCCTGAAAACCGAGAACCACAGAACTCATTCTACATCTCCCCTAACCATTATATTTTTGGTTTCATTGATGCTGCGAATGCTAGCCACTGCCCTTTGCCTGTAGTACGATTTAGGTTTGCTGACCAGATCGTCATCTAAATCCCTCCAACAAACCTCATCAGTTTCTACTGCATTT